>JAGAVZ010000122.1 GCA_017941635.1 Cellulosilyticum sp. | reverse complement strand
TATTTATGTACCTACTTTAGGTACAGCTCGGTACTTATCCACAATGATTTAATTTCCTGTGGATAAGTACACAGACTGTAATAAAATAAGTACAAACCATGTACCATTATTAGGTACACAGTTTGTACTTTTCTAATTTGCAAACTACTTCTCGGCTAAATACTTATTTATCTGTTCAACTAAAGTTTAACAGCCTTAATCGTAGAAGTTCCAACAATTGATGCAACTGAGTCAGAATAGATTTTAAAATCTAATGTTGTATTATCTGTTGCAACATTAATAATAGCTGTTCCTCTACACATATTATTATATGCAGTTGGTGTCTTTATAGTAATTATGTTAGTATCTCCAACTTTAAGACCAATTCCGTGGTCAGCACCTGCAATAGTCACAACCTCTTCTAAAATATAAATGCCACTATTGAGTGTAATGCTACCAATTGTAGTAATATCGTCACTAACAAGAGAAGTTATAGATGTATCTACTGTTCCGTCAATAACTGAACCTTTATTAGATAAATCACTATTTAGTTGAGAAAGTTCAGTTCCTACATTAGTTGCTTTACAGTTCTCATTAGGTATAATACTATCACCGATAGCGATATTCTCAGTAGCAATATAGAGCACATCATTGTATCTAAAATATTCACCTTCTGCTATAGCAACAGTCGCAACCTGTGCTGTTCCTTCATCTTTAGCAACAATCATGTCAAGAGCGTCTGTTCGAACATCAGCAATATCCTGTGTGTTCTGCAAGATTGCCTGTCCCTGTGTCACGCTAGTTCCTTCAAGAGTTGTCACTCTTCCTGCAACAGCTGTTACATTATCATTAGTAGTAGCTAAGTCCTGCTGAAGCTGATTAGCTTTCTGTAATGCAGAACCACTATCTGTCTTAGCTTCAAATAAAGCTGTGTCAACGTCCTGCATAGACTCATTGTAATCCATAGGTGTTGTCAAGTCTGAACCTAATGGAAGTGGAATACTATAATGTGTAGTCTCATTTGTATAAGCCATACTTGTCTCCTTTCTTATACACTTAATGTGTACCTTTCAAAATTATTTGTAAACAATGTACCAATGTCAGCATTGGTTAAATTATTTGTAGCCATATGGCTTCTTAGCATTTCATTAGTAGTAATCACAAAAGCATTGTTTGTTATACTGCCAATAACACTAATGATAGCCTGACTAATTGCATTAGCATGACTAACTTCCTTACCTGTCACAGGGCTAAATAAGTAATGTCTCTTGAATCGCCTCTTGACATTCAAAGCGTAATCTCTATTGTTGTGAACTAAGGACGCTACATGTTCATTGCTAATACCAAACTCTGATAACTCAGAGTTTGTAAATCCACCGCAACGCAAGTCTTGATAAATATCCCAATTGTTATCATCAAGATTTTCACGTACTCCACGAACAGGATTGTAGACTCTATCTGACATTCCTTCAATCGCTCTACGTAACTCATCTATCTGTAACTGTAATATTCTATCCTGCGTATTGATGTAATTCTCTAAGCGTATCCACGCTGTAGAATTTTCCACACTTACACGCCTAACAGCATTGTCAACATAATCAATGATACTATTGTAAGAAATAATAACATTGTTAAGCTTTGTTTTAAGCTCATCAATTTCAGCCTGCTGATTAGCGTCAACCTGCTTTAAAGCTAAATACTCGTTTTGCAAAGTGGCAACTGTACTATCAAGTGTAAGTAACTTATTCTTAATATTATTGATGTCATTCTGCATATTAGTAATATCGCCTAAAGCTTTCTGTAATTCAAGTATGATAGATTCATACTCATTGAACACTTCAATGACTTCATTCAGCTTTGCCCTAAACTGACATAACTCTTCATAATAGCTTAAGCTATTTGAGTATACAGTTGGCAATACTTTAATGCAATGTGGGTGCACAATAGAAGCAATCATGTTTTACTCCTTTCCATGATTCGGTGTAACCTACGGTTACTAGAACGCTGTGAGATTTACTTCGTAAATCTGCTCGCATTCATTTACCATAATTGAAAGAACAATTTCTCCAATTCACCGATAATCATTAAATCTATATTTAAAAAAGTCTCACGGAAATCTGTAAGTAACTTGCTAGGATTATTACTACGATAACCTTCGTACTTTTCTAAATAACGCTTTATATCATTACTACTACCAATGTTATCTTTAGTACCATTCTTTTTCTGATTTAAAGTACCATGTCCTGTACTATCAATAACACTATCAGTATCTCTAGAACTGTTGCCATGAGATTTATCTAAAGTAGCATTAGTTAAGTAAGCTAAACTTTCAACACCTGTCAACTGATTCTGAGGTGTGTCTTGGTACATATCCCACAAACTTTGGCTATTCATTTCTGACTCAGAAGTGCTTTCACTCGTACTAAGACTAGAGTATGTGCTTTCTGATGTAGAGCTACTTTCAGAAGCAGAATGGCTTTCAGAATGTGACATACTTTCCGAACCACTAAGGCTATATTTAATGTCAGTCATAGGGTCGAACTCAATCAGTGCACTCTTATACAGTTGATTGTAATAGTCCATGATGTCATTCATCTTAGCAGAAAGATGTAACTTAAACAAACCAACTGTCTCGTCACCAATCTCTCTAGTGTAGAAGTGTCTGATAATCTTCTTCTCTAATACAGGTCTGTATTCTTCATCGAAGATAGGATAGTCAAAATCAAACACCTTGTCATAAGAGTTTTCAATAATATCATCAACACTATTGTACCCTTCTGACTCATCAAGACCTGCAAGGACTTCGCAAATATATCTTAACTCTGTAGTGTATTTACTCATCGTCCTCACCGCCTTTCTCTAATGAACTAACCTGTTCTACTTCTTCACGATATTCAACCCATACATTTAAACCGAACATCTTGTTTATCTTTTCACAAGCTTCTTGTCTAGCAAGTAGTCTTGAATATCTGCTAGCATATGTACCGCCTAACATACGCTGTACTTCATCAGTTACCATACGCTCTTTCTTTTGGAAAGAAACATTTGTGATACCAAGATAAGTTAAAGCTTCATTCCATATATTAGTCTTTAACTCATACAGCTTGTCAGCTACATAAGGAGCACCTGTCGATAGCACCTTAAATCCCTCTAAATCGAGACCCTTAGTTCCTTTGATTACAGGTGCATTCCCATCATACTCCTTATATAAATTGAGATACGACAGACGCTCATTCTCATCACACAAAAGAAGTATAGGAGTTTTCTGAGCATTGACGTTTACATCTATTGCTCTATCTATATTATACAATCTTTTCGCAAACATTTCAACGTCTAATCTACTGTTGGTTCGCAGGTAATCATTGTAGATAATAATGGAGTCCTTATTTGTCAAGTCTCTATTATATCCATTTGTCGCGTAGGCTCTTCTCTGCATAGGTATGTCATAGACATCAAATTTACCCAAGTTTGCAGAAGGTAGTGTTAAGTGACCCATAACCTCATCTTCAAAGAATAAACAATTTCCTCTGTTGAAAAGAGTCTTCTCTAAGAACCTAGGGTCTACTGTATCGGGAAGCCCTGTCCACTCAAACATAACCATACTAAGTTGACGCAATCTATCGAAGTATTGTCGCCAAGTATAGTTGTTCATTAATAAACTTTCACCGAACTCTGTTCGTTTTCTTCTACCCATACTAAAACTCCTTTCTATTATACAGGTGCATTGTTTACATTGTAATTACCAACCTCAGCAGGGTTCACCCAAAATCTAATACCATTGTCGTAGATAGTTTCGATACGCTGAATTGCGTCAGCAGGTGCACCACCATCTACATGAAGTCCTTTAGTTTTAAGGTATGTAAAGTGCGGTCTGTTTCTACGAGTTGGCTGTTTAAGTTTGTTTACTTTATACCCGTACATTGTGAAGTAATCATCTATTGATTTTGCTTGTTCACCATTTATTGTCATTTGTCTGATATAAATTCTAATTTGTTGATTAGCAGTTAGTGGTTGTGAATTAATATTTCCCTTAACAGCATTTGGTAATCTTTTCGCATACTGTATATTAATTAAGTGACTCATCATTCCTGACATTCCTGCGTAAGCAGATTGTCCTAATTTAAGAGTTTCTTGTGGTGACAACGCTCCACTTCCTGTTCCAACACCTTGTATTCCACCTGTCAGTCCTTGTTCAAAAGAATTTATGACACCAAGAACTTCATGTGATAGACCGCCACTTGCAACCCACGCTTTATACCCATCTATCGCCATAGCACACTGTGGAAAAGCGTCAAAACTTATGCTTTTATTCCAACTATAATTTTCGTTTGCGTATGTAGAAGGCACTATTAATATAGATGGTGAAGGAGAAATATTTGTAAATATTTCAAGTTCATTCTGACCTGCAATTAAATATTCGGGTTGTAAGTATTCTTTTTGTCCATCACTAGTACCAAATTCTATCATGCAAAATGGTGAAGTGTATAACTTTTTATTTTTAGGTGTGTAACCGTCAATCTGCGTATTACTTGTATAATTGAGAAAACGTAAATATATGTCACTAGGATATTCACCGTATGGGTCATCACGAGTTAGTTCTTTGGGTATTAATACTAATGATACAAGGTTCTCACTTCTTCCTGCTTCTGTAACAGTTTTAATGAAATAGTTTAATTTTTCCATTTCATTCATATCGTCATAGTCTTCTTCATCTGTTTTAGTTACAGGATACCAATTACCGTCATTGTCTTGAACACCAAATATTAGAGGTGTTAAACCATTTAGGTTACCTTGATAAGGTTTTATTTTTGACGCTGAAATATCTTTTCCGTCTGAGTCAAAACTTACAAAAAGTACAGCGTTATAAGAACCCATTGATAGTTCATTAGTTGCTAAGTCGCTATTCTTATATCCACCTGTGGTTATTCCTTCATCAATTAAGTGCTCAAACAAGTTGTCAGTAGCTGTATGTTCACGCTCAACAAGACATTGTTTTAACTGTACGTCAAATAACCAAGTCTGAATATCATCAATCTGATAATACACATGACTCATATTGTTATTTACATATTCAATATTAGTGATAAAAGCATAGAACCACTTATTACTAAAGTTGGTATTCTGAAACATCATATAGTTCGCACTAAGCAGATTATCAGCAAGACTATTAACAGCAATAACTCCATCACGTATTCTAGTTGCACCTAGCATAGTATGTACAGGTTGCTGAGATAGAAAGTAAGTACGTTGCTCTACTTCATTTAAGAAGTCTAAAGAGTTTTCGTAGTTAGCGTCTATCGGTATTTGTGTCAGAAATCTAATCTGACCATTTGGTACTATACTACTCATACAACTCTCCTTTCATTTAACAATAAAGGGTGGCTCATAAGAACCACCCTGTGAAATTTATTCGTCCTTTTGGAATGTAACAGTTGTGCCCTGTGTGAGACCACCAATATTAACAGCGGTTGCTGTAACATAAGCTGTACCCTTAATAGAAGCACTCATTACATAATCCTTCTCAAGTGCTGTCTTTGGAACAATGTATGAACCAAACTTCTGAACAGCTACGCCGTCCTCTGTAAGAGCTTCTGTCTGTACATACTGAACATCAGTAGGTGAGAATGAAGCTGTGCTATCATCTGCAAGTACATTGATAACAGATACACCCTTAACAGTTGAAACATCTGTAACTTTAGCTGTGAAGTTATCAGCAGGAGCGATAGTCTGTGAGTTGTCAACGAATACGATAGCATTTGCGAATGGTGAGTGTGCAAGGATTTTCCAATTATGGTAGAAGTAGTTCGAATATAAACCGCTTGCAACTTCCTTCTCCTTCATAATAGACTTCTTGTCATATACTTGGAACCACTGTTCGTCAAGCATAACACCCTTAACATTCTGCATAAGAGCAAGCTCTTCATCAGTAACAGGCTCGATTACTCCACCGTTTTGAGCTGTCTCACCCTTCATCTCAATGATAGTATTCTGTCTGATAATTTCCCATCTCTCGTTATCGAATGTTGTGAAGTCATCAATAAGATAACGTCTTCCAAGGAAATCAGCCTTATCCATATTGAATGCAGAAGCAAGTACATTAACGTCAAACTGAGCGTCAAAGTCTGCGTCCATGAAGATACAAAGGTCTTCATCTGCAATGTTATTTCTAACGCCTGCTTCGTTGTAATCACGCTTCATAAACTTAGTCTTATTACGTGTAGCCTTGAACTCAGAAGCTACTGACTTAAGGTCTGAACCATTTACAGCGATAGGATGCATCTTACCATGTGCTACAGCTTTGATGATAAGATACTTGAAAAGTAGGAACTCATCATACTCATTTGCTGTAATGATAGAGTCGATAAGTCTTGTAATAAATCCTGCTACGTCACCGTTAGATAAGAAAGCCATCTCAAGGTCACTATCCTGAATTGTAATAGGATACATTACTCTCCAATTAACCTTATAGAATGCTGACTTAACATCTGGGAATGTACGAGCAAACTCACGTGACTCAGCCTTAGAAGGGTCATACTCAACTACCTGTGCAATACCAACGAAGATGTCTTCGATGAGTTCGCCATAGTCAAGAACACCTTTCTTAAGGTCTCTGTATGGGTTGTTAAATGAAGCAGAATTTGCAAGCACTAAACCAATTCTGTTTACAAGTGCTGATACAAACTGATTCTGAAAACTTGGTGTACCGTAGATAATCTGTCCAACCTTAACAATGTCATCTACGTTTGAAACTACAGGTACTTTACTTTGATATTCAAGTGAAGCATTCTCACGAATGACATTGAGAATATCAATAGTAGAAGCATTTAATTTTGACTGTGCTACTAAATGTGCCATATCTAGTCTCCTTTCTATTTCTGTTCACCTGCACTAAAAAGTTCTTCAAAAGTCTTAGGAGAATTATCTTCTTCATCGTCTTCATCGGGATTATCCTTTGCAGGGTCATCTTTACTTGGTTCGTCAGAAGGACTGAAGAAACGGTCTGCATATCTCTTACGCCACATCTCATCAGTATCTTTTACCTGTTTCTCCAATTCCTCTATTTTCTTTTTGTCTTCATCAGAAGAACCACCTGTTGAATTGTCAAGTGTATCAGATAAGTCTTCGAGAAGTGCAAGAGCTTCATCAGAAGGTGTGTCACCAATAACTGATTTTATTGTGCTTAACAATTCTTCTTTTGATTTTACTGCCATTAAATCAATCCTTTCTTTCGTTTGAATTTCTTAGTTATATAAAAATATAGTGGCATTCCTGACCTACTTGTTGGAGTAGGTGGTACTGGTGGAGTAGGTGGTGTTGGTGGTTCGGGTGGCTCTTCACCTGTAATAATCTCATAACATCTTTGTGCTACAAGGTATCTATTGTAGGCGTGCTCATAATCTCTATATTGACTTGCAGGATATTCATAATTGAATAACCAACCTACGGTTGCAACCCACAAATCAGATAGTGTTTTATAACTTGAATATGGATAAGAGTTTGTTATGTCAGCGTAAGTACATTGTGAACGCCTGTCTAAGAACTTATCTGAATGATATTGTTCTATGACATATAACTGTGCCCCGCCATCATCAGCTGTACTACCGCTTGTCTGCGAAGACGTTGATAGGTTAGGTGAATAATTTGTAACACCTATGCCCCTACCACCTATGTAGTAATCAGCAGGTGTAAACTGTACTAAACCATATCCATTGTTATAATTGACTGTATCATATTGCCAACGCCACGGATTGAAACCACTTTCAGAACTTATGTTACCAAGGAGTCCTGCAATAGCTACCATAGACCAACCTTGTGTCTGTAAGTATTCTGAAATCATAAACATATTCTGTTGTGCTTCATTATCCTCAGTTGACCAACCGCCGCTTGGTTTTGCATACCAGCCCATCTTAAGTACCTCAAATAAATCTACTTTGTGTTACCTAGCATTTATACACTTAAGCGTTACATTTGTCTGTACTTAGGTGCACTATACCTTTAACAATGATGCGAAACCTGTCTACCTCTTGAAAAGTCGAGCCTAGCACAGGCTTATAATATTATGCGTAAACTAGTTTACCCTGTTTCAGTAAATTAAGTAGTGTCAAATTTTGTGAACTAGTTGCTCTATATCCAAGAACTCCGTTAGCGTTTGCTATCTTTGTTCTATGAACCTTACTAGTGTCCTTAACACCAACAGCCTTTAAGCCATCTACTAGTGATAAAGAAGTACCTGTGTACTTAGGGAAGTAAGTAAGTGTCTGTTCAACTCTAGGCTTACCTGTAACCACTATAGCTGTATGACCCTTGGTGCAAGTCACTAGTACATCTCCGATAAAAAGTGGAGTGTCTTTTTCTGACACATATTTGAACTTAGGTTCAAACAATCCACTCTTTGTTAGAACTGAAAGTTCTGAACCTGTGTCGAAATTACCTACGTCTGTACTAGTACCATAAGCGATACAAGAACGTACAGCTATTGAACAATCAAGGTTGAAAGGTGTGTCCTGTGCTACATCATACACTTTACGGACAGCTTTTTGATTATACCCTGCGTTCTTATTATTACACAGTAATACCATAGCACAAGCAATTTTATGTGCGTGAACAATTGACTTAGGTCTGAACACATACCACCCTTTCTTGTGTGTATACATTGTCTGCATTGATACTTCACCAACCAAATCATTTGTTGCATTGCTAACCTGCAATTGGTCACCTGCTTTACCACCTGTAAGTTTACCGTGTTCATCATGTCTTGCTGAACCTATTCCGCTCATTATGTGTTACTCCTTTCTATCTAAGATGTCACACAGTTTTTGTAAAACTAGTGTGTTGTTGGACACAGCGTCACTCAGCTTATCAATCTCAGCTTTGTGATTCTCGTCCTGCTTTTGAATGTGCCAATATAGGATAAGGCACATCACAATTGGAAATCCAACTGTTGTTATTGCTTGCATTACTGTTTCATAATTCATAAGCAATCTCCTTTCCTATACTATAGATTATACTACTTTACTTGTGAAATTTCAATGGTTGTGCTATAATATTTATTAAGGAAGGTACATATTTATGGACAATGTTTTTTATGATGGCACGAAGATTCTTTCGCTAAAAGATATTAACGGTAACAAACCCGAAATATATTTAGTGACAGGTACACGTACAGCAGGAAAAACTACATATTTCAACAGACTTGTTTTCAATAGGTTCGTAAAGAAGAAAGAGAAGTTCATTGTTTTGGTGCGTTTCTCGTACCAAATGGACGACATAGAAGATAAGTTCTTCAAGGACATTAGAGAACTATTCTTCCCTTGGTTTACTATGACTAGTGAACCGATGGTAGGTGGAAAGTTTAGAGAATTATTTGTGCAACCTAATGACCAAGAGGAATTAAAAGAAGCGTGTGGTTATGCTATCGCTATTAATGACGCAGGACTTGTTAAAGAGTATTCACATTTGTTTACCGACGCAAGTTGTTTTGTGTTCGATGAGTTTCAAAGCGTGGATAATAAATATTGCCACGACGAAGTAAAGAAGTTTAGAAGTATACATACTTCTATTGCACGTGGTAAAGGTAAACAAGTTAGATATGTTCCTGTATACATGATGAGTAATGCTGTATCTGTACTCAATCCTTACTTTGCAGGTCTTGGAATTAGTAAAAGATTAGATGACAAAACAAAGTACCTTAAGGGTAACGGTTTTGTGCTAGAAGTTACTAACAATGAAAACGCAAAGCAGGCTATTAAAAGTAGTGCTTTTAATACAGCGTGGGAAGACCAAACTGTTACAGAACATGAAGCAGAAAATGTATACTTAAATGATAACAGTTCTTTCGTTGAAAAGATGATAGGTAATAGCAGGTATTTATGTACACTTAAATATAACAACAAAGAGTTTGCTATTCGCATGTATGAAGATGAAGGTATTATATACTGTGACAATAGAGCTGACTTGACATTCCCTACGAAGTTCTGTGTCACTACAGCAGACCATGGAATTAACTATGTAATGCTAAAGAATAACGACTTCTTCTTTGCAAAACTGAGGTACTTCTTTAAGATGGGTTGCTTTAGATTTAGAGACTTATCTTGTAAAGAAGCTATTATTGATACACTTGCATATAAATAGGTATCTGCATTAGACCGTTACCATTGTACTAGGGTGGAGGCACGTGTGAAAGATAACGCCACTAAGTATATCCCGTTTTGCCAACGTGGTTTGGAACGGCTAGTGTTATAGATATAGAAAGACCTAGAACATTAATTTGCTCTAGGTCTTTTGTTACTATTTGAATATATTTTCTTTCTCAGATAATTTACTATCATATTGTGTTTTCAAACTGTGTGCAAGTTTCTCGAATATATCTATTACACTCATTGTGCTTGTGTAATCTTCTATAGGTTGACTTGCGTCTGCTGTGTAAACGTCATTATATTTTATTTTTATTACTATCCTAGAAGACATTGACCTAGGTTCATACATTGCTTCAACAATAACAAGCCCTTTAAACATATTCTTAAAATAGAAATTTGCAAATTCTCTTAATTCATCTGAGTATGTTTCAATCATATTATAACCTTCCTTTCATGTACAATAAGATTAGCAACACTAAGCATTATTATTGCTGTCATCTTCGTCATCTCTTTTCTTATCTATCATATTAATTAATGCATATCCTATGAATAATGTTATTAAATTTAGTATACACATTATAGCATACATCATGTACATAAGCTGTCCTCATTCTAAGTTATCATAACATTCGGGTCTGTAGTCACAGAACATACATAGGTGTCTGCACTCTCCACGTATCAACTTGATGTAAAATACTTTACACATTTTCTTGAACCAATTACTTAAATCTTTCGCTATCACAGTGCACCAACCTTTCTTTTAAATACTCAATCATCTCGTACTCTCTTTTAATGGTATCTACCATTACTTCTTCTCTGAGGTGTCCACCTTCTTCTAAGGTTTCTACTCTCATTTGTATTACTTCTGTGTAATAACTGTACCCTACATCTGTCATTCATCTTCACCCCTTTCTTGTAATTTATTTTTGTCAACATAATAATCCAAAATCTGCTCTAATGGAACTACTTTTAATGACTTAATTTCTGTTTGTCCTTCACAAAAATCATTTAAAAATGTAACACTTTCATATTCATCAGAACTTTCACATTCTATTAATTCTTGACACCATTCCCATCTATCTTCGTGCTCATATTTCTGATAAAAGAATGCTATCATTTCTTGTGGGTAGTGACCTTTCTGTTTCCAATATCTCACTACAGCTTCTTGAACATAATCGTACGTGTTTCTTTTACCATATTCATAACTGCAAGTTAAGCATTTATATTTATACTTTGGTATGTCAGTGGATATACCTTGATATATTGCAGGATAACCACACATAGGACAATCTAAATTTGTCATTGCTCTTGGCTCCTTTCATAATCCCTATATTTATATCTCATATAAGCGTCATATTCTTCTAGCATTCTAGACAATCTTACTTCAAAATTTTCGTAAAATATAGTGTCTAAAAATAGCGTGAAAATATATGACTCTATATCATCATTTTTAATATAAATTTTATAGCAATTATTTGTAAATAATTCGTAATTAGCACTACCACCTAGATAATATTCTAATAAAACACGGAGATAATTCATATAAAAATCTGCTTTACCATAGTTTCTTCCACCTATAAAATAGGTAAACTGTTTATCTTTCAATTGTTCCATTAATTCATAATATTGTCCAAACATTTTTATCACCTCATCTTATAAGTTGTTGATACAAGTAACACACCACCGTCTATTCTCTTAGGCATTAGCTTTTCTGGAACTGTAAGGCCTAAACAGAAGTCTTCTATTGTTCGCTTTTCTTTCACAAACACCTTACCTTCATCTGTAAGTTTATTGTACTCTTTGTCTGTGATGTTCTGCTCCATACTATAGACAAATAAATCTTTACAATGTTTTGGCATTCCTGCACACTTTACTAAATAATATGGATTCTCTACAGGCTCCATGTCTTCTGCTATAGTGTGTTCGATGTATGTCTTCTGCCTTACGAATATGGCTTTGTCCCAAGAGTTCTCAATCTTCCAATGACAGAAGTCACTTTCGTGTATTGGAACATCTACTAACTCATCTACCTGTAGGTCACAATGTATACTGTCTGTGTCTGCGTAGATAAAACCTCTTTCATTTACACCGTAATAGTTCTTCTGTGCTGTGCGAATTGTAAAGTTTCTTGCGTATGATGTGATTGCACTTCCTATAGGTATGTAACCGATAGGTTTATCGTGTGCTTCTATGGTCTTAAACTTTACACCCTTTTCGTCCATAAAAGCTACCTTGAATGAACTGTCTGTTGAACTGGCCATCTTACCATATAAGTTATTTAAGAATAACTTTGCCAGTGTTCTCATTGCTCCTTTTGATGTCATCTTTACCTTCTTCCATTTGTCTATATATGGGTCAAACAATCCGATGTCTGCCATAAAATAACAACCGTCTAATATTTTGAAATCAACTACGTTGTAATGGTCTAGGAATAACTCAAAATCAGTTTGTGTCATTGTAAGTATTACTTCTGTACTATGCTTAACACCTCTATGGTCTAAGTAGTGCGTACTATACTTACCTGTTTTCCCGTCGTAAAAATCACTAGTAGTTAGATTTTCATTTGAATTATATATTAGTTTGTTTCTGATATGTACGAACGGTAACTTACCGTCTTTAATATAAAATCTACAACGGAAACGCACGAAATAAAATCTGTGTTGTGCTTTAGCTTCATCGGGTATGTAATCACCACTCCAAAACGTAGGCTTACCTATTGGATAAATACTACCACTTTCTGAATGCATGACCGATGGATATAAACTATTAACATCTGCTGTCACACCGTCGCGTTTTATTTGGTTCTCTTTACCTTTGACTACATAACACCAACCACCGTTATAAGAATTTCTTATGTACCTGTCAACATTTGGTGCACCGTATTTTACTTCGTCTAGTCCTATCTCTTCTAGGTTAGGAAAGAACCAATCATAGCTAGCTTCTACACCGTTATCTCTAGCACTCCATGGTGACTCTTTTATGTTCTTAAATTCTGACAGACAACAACTTCCAATTGTTAGTTTATTGTGACCTTCCTTAAACATAAATTCAAGTGCTTCTTTCAGAACTAATACATCGTTTTCTATGTACTTTAATTCCTCATCTGAGATGTCACACCCTGCATATCTGTAACCTGTGTATTCCATCTCTAATTTTTGGTGTTTGGTCTTGAAAGATTTACCGATGTCTTTTAATGCAAAAGGCATTAGCTTGTAGCTGTCTCTTATTGTGATGTACTTACCGTTCATCAATCTAATTGTTATGGTGTACCACTGACCCATATTTGAAATCATGTATTTGTATGAGCCTTTAGGCATTTCCTTGTCAGTAAGCCATGAACCATGAGTGTGTTCTTCATCAATCCAATCTATAGCCTGCTGAAATGTTGGTATTTTTAATAGAAAGTCCAACCAAAATGAACCATCAAACTTTAGATTATGATAATATAATGTGACATCTTGTCTTAATTGATTTAGCCAATAAAATGTGTGCTCTATTGAATGGTGTACAATTACTCGCTCGGTGTTCAATTCTACTAAAGCACTAGACCAAACTTCTGTTGACGTTTGTCCTTCGTAGACCGTAGTCTCGAAGTCACAAGCAAAAGTACGCATTCTATTCACCCCTTAATGTAATTGAAGCCACATCAACATTTCATCTTTTGCTTCTAATAATTGTTCTTGGTCTGAAACATATAATAGTACGTCAATAGCTTCTATTATTTTTTCTTCGTGAGCCATTAAATAGTCAGCATATTCTTGTCTTCTATGGCTATCTCTTGTTGCTCTAAATAAGTCTAAGGCTTCCCTGTATGCTTCCTCTACAGCACTTGATAATATCACCCACCTACTTTCCTCTAAAGGGTGTCCTGCGTCAATACCATTATCAGAAACAATACTAATATCTCTAAGTAACGCCTGTTCTATTCTATCGAACACATCAAAGTTCTGAACTGACTCCATAGGTGGAACAAAGTTCGGCTCATTTTTAATGTCATAGTTAGGTAAATCCTGTTTCCTTATACGAAGCTCTCTTGCCTGCTCACCATATGCCACACGTTTTAATACGATTTCACCAAGGTCATTTAGTTGTACTTGATATTGCTTTAACTTCTCAATGCTTTGTCTCGTAACCCTTGACGGTCTAGCAGGTAGTGTGTCAAAATCTACAAAGAACCCTTGTTTCTTTCTGTAGTTAAGTCTGTTTCTAATCTTCTGTAGTTCGTGCGTGAACTCTTTTTCAAGTTCGCTCTTACGTGGTGCGTGTCTATCGTAAGGTTTCTTCTCTTTCTTAGGTGCTCTACCTGTTCTTATAGGCTCCTGTTCACCTTGTGTTGGTTTACGTGTATGCTTTATCTCTAGCTGTGAACCTTTCTTTCGTAAACTCTTAACCTCATCTTCGGGAAGACTAGAACGTGAACCGAGTGTTATGTCCTGCTCATCAGCTTTACGTCTTACCTTGTTTACCTGTTGCCTATTTGGTTTCTTGTTATTCATTGTATACCTCATCTCCTTTCCTTCTACAAAGGAGACAACTTAGTGTCTCCAATGTAGACCAAAAGGATATTTTTTATTAATTACTCGAAGTCATCGAGCGAGTGGTCAACGTATGGCTCACCATCTGTCCACGCTGAAATCCACATTCTACGCTGAAGAGCTTCCTTCTCTTCTCCGTCCTTCTCGTATGTGATTTCCTTCTCTACAAGATTAGCGTCCTGCTTATCTACGATGATATTACAAGGGAAGTTCTTAGGTGCTCCACACTCTTCACGGAACTTCAATTCTACTGAAACTTCTGTGCCATCTTTCTTTGTGAGCTTTGAAAAATATGTAAGAAATGCCTTACCTTCCTTTGTTGTCTTAGACTTTGCAAATACTGTTAAATTCATAATGATTTACTCCTTTTCTTTTGTGTGATTGTTTGTTACTCCTCGTCATCGTCTACGGATTCGCCCTGTGCAAGTACCTTACATTCTGCTAACTTGATAAAATCATCTTCAAGCATTGTATAGTGCTTTGTAACTGGTGTAGTGTTCTGAATTGATACCATTACAACACCTTCATCAAGACCAAGGTTTGCGAATGACTTGCGTGTTGCCTTCTCTAAAGCCTTTGCGTCCTTCTCGTCTTCCATGTTGTAGGTTCCTGCGATTGTTACTACCACTGAGCCGAACTCCTGTGTTACAGTGTTCGCTGTCATAACCTCAACGTCTGTGCTGATGATTGTTCTTGTTACTTTTCTTACTCTTGCCATGATTTTTTCTCCTTTTCTGTGAGTGAATTGTATTTACTTTTGGTGAATGTTTCACGTGAAACATTTGCACCTATAGGGCGTAACAGGAGTTGAACCTGTTTAGTACCGACACGCCCTGTGAATGAGGTATAACGTAATAATTAACAAGTCGGATTTATATCCGAAATTGCGTTACAGGAGTTGAACCTGTGAGACTACTTTCTATTCGTCTATGAACCGTCACGCAAACCGTTTTGCCTTTGGGAGTTTTATGGCATTCTATATTATGTTAATAATATAGTCGTTTCGTGTACATTCTATAAACTTAAATAAATCTGTTATAAGAATGTAGTGTCTAGGAACGCCTGTGTGCTTGCCTTCGTCAGTTTCATGGAGTGTGATTGACGCAAGTTTTAGTATTGGCTTTAGTTCCTTTAGATATATTTGTCTAATGTATATTTTATTGTCTAGTTGTCTGACTGTTAATTTTTTCTTCATCGTGCTTGACTCCTTACATTATCTATTATAAAGGTTTGTACTAAGAAGTCAAGCTTTTCGATGAAAATAATTTGTGAACAATTTGTGAACTACTATATGTATGCTTCGATGGTGACTTCTGAATTTCGACGTTTGATGGTAAACTCAAAGTCGTTATTATGGAGTCTGTATAGTTCGTTGTTGAGTTCCTGTTTTGTCCACATCTCGTTGATGATTTCTACTAGTTCGTGGTCTATAAATATTCGCTCGTGGACGGTGTATAGTTTTGGTTTTAATCTCATTTATTTTACCTCACTTTTATTAGTGTCGATGCCTATATAGATTTCATTATTACTCATTGGTGTAATGTAAGTAACAAGTATTCCTAAGGTTTCGGGTGATAAGTACGATAAAAAGCCTCTAAATATCACTTTACAATCCTTATTAAATAATACTACTTCTGTTGATACTGACAGCACTTGATATAGTTCAAATAATACCATATTATTTTACCTCACTTTCTTAGATATTTCTATTACTTCTACAGTGTCAATTATTGCTTCTAAATTACCCGTGTAGCTTGCGTAAACCTGTAGAAGTTCGGGTAGGTTCTTAGCGTCTGAAAAGCCTTGGTTGAACTTTTCCTTTACACGGAGTCTCATAAGTTCTATTTGTTCAAATTGTGCGATTGTCATTTTGTTTACCTCACTTTCATAATAGCCTCTTTATATAATTTAGTTGCATAAAAGCTCATAAATGAATTATATGGAGCTTTATAATTATAACTATCTATTAAATCATATAAGTCATTAATGATACAACCCTGTGACAACATGAAACGAATTTATACCTCATTTTCTATATAATATGATAAATAGTTGCCACATTCATTATTGCAATTATAACATGATATTTCTGATATTAGCCCTTCAAAAGACCTATCATAACGATTTAATGTGTCCTCATCAATAATCCACATTGT
>JAGAVZ010000121.1 GCA_017941635.1 Cellulosilyticum sp. | reverse complement strand
CGCAAAAAAAGCACAATATTCACAGACGGCATCAGCATTTTATTTAATGATGGAGCGAAGTTAAAAAAATTAACTTCAGCAAATAATATATAACAAAAACATACTATTTAAACTTATAACATTTCAAAACAAAAACACCATATCATTTTAAAACATCAAAGAATACAAAAAACAGTAATAATATTGATTAAAAGTTGCCAATGCCATATTGTGCAAAAAAAGCACAATATTCACATACGGCATCAGCATTTATTTATCTATGGGGTGAAGTTAAAAAAAATTAACTTCAGCACATAATATATAACCAACACATAGTATTTAAAATTAACTAAATTACCATAGTAACAACTTTAAAGAAAGTATTTCAAAAAAATAATAAGTAATGAACAGTAATTTCAAGAAAGGAAAACAGACCTCTAAGAAAACTGTGATTTTCTTATAACACTTCTTAAAACTGTCCACATACTTAATTATTTTTTGGTATTCATATTCAATATGAAATTAAACAAAATCATCAACACCAAATCATTTGAATTAACAAATGAAAAAGAGAAGATTAATAAAATGGCGAATATAATCGTCAAAATTAACTCATTGATGTCCAATGATAATGCTAACTCCACATTTGTCATAGAATACCTCCATCACTAAAATGGAATGATTTATGAAAGAACAATTAAAAATTTCTGACATAATAACACCCCCATAATAATTTAAAATGAGGTCTGCAAAATTATATTATGTAAAAAGCAATATAAAAATATATACTATTATTAATTGATGTAAAAATTATAATTTGCAGGTTAAATTAAAAATAACATCTTTAAAGCAATTTTTACTTTAGAGAATATTTTACAAAAAAATAAATCAATCTTAAAAAAAAAAGCCTAAAAAAAGAAAATAAATAGGTGTTAGTACACCTATTTGTAGCAAAGTGCGTCTTCTGGACATGCTTCAATACATTGACCACATAAGGTACAGAATCCTGCAATTGGTAATTTAGGATTGTCTGTTTTGTGGAGCATGTCGTAAGGACAAGCACTTATACAGTCACCGCATGCATCACATTTGGATGGGTTGAATTCGATTCTGTCTCTGAGGACAGGTTCATCACCGATGGTGATTTCAATTGATCCAACATTTAATGCGTTGTTTGAACAAACTGAAGCACAAGCTCCACATCTAATACAACTTACAAAAGATGGGTCTCCGCCAGTTTCTTCTAATGCAGGACATAACATTCCAGTTTTTGTTACAACACGAATAGCTTCGGTAGGACATTTGTTTGCACATGCACCGATGAATTCACATTTTTCAGCGTCACGGCCGATACCTTCAGCATCTACAGGAGCACCTTCACCCCATTCGACGTCAATTTCTAATGCGTCTACAGGACAGAGGTTTACACATAAGCTACATGCAGCACATACTTCAGGGATTTGTACGGTTAAGTCTCCGCTGTTTGGTTTGATGAAATCTCCAGGACATGCTTCGATACAAGTGTTACAACCGATACATTTTGAAGCAGCGAAATTAAATGATTTAATTTCTTTTTCACGTTTAACAGGTTTTTTCTCGGAGATGAAAATTGCATTCCAAGGACAGGTTTGTGAACATAATCCGCATCTGATACATTTGTCGTCATCGACGGTAATAGGGGTTCCGTATGAATCGAGAGAGATTGCGCCTACAGGACATGGTTCAACACAGGTTCCACATCCGACACAGTCTGCAATGTAAACAGGTCCTTTACCGGATAAGTCTAAATCGTATTCTTTAGGTTCAATAACACCAGGAATTCCAATTACATCTACTGGGCAAATGTCAACACATTTTTGACACATTACACAGAAACCTTTTACTTCTTTTAATTTTTCTTCTGTAACGACTATGGTTTCTTGTGGACAGACTTCTTCACATTTACCACAGGAGTCACATAAGATTGAGTTGAAAACTAATCTTGCTTGTTCTACGCCTTCGGTAATTTCGTAGTCTTCTACTTTGAGTGCTCCGTTTGGACAAACGTCAGCACATTTAGGTTCTCCTCCACAAGTGTCACAGTGAATAATTGTAGTAGGTGTTAATTCAATAGCTGATGTAGGACATGTACCTTCACATGCACCACATTTAATACAGCCATCATCGTTAATTATAATCATTTACAAAAACCCCCTTAAATCTAGAATTTTTTAATGAGGTTTCCTTCACTGTCTACAATATTTACTTCAGCTAATCTCATTTGACTATCCATTGTGTGGGTAGCACATGATAAACATGGGTCGTATGCTCTGATAACCATTTCCATTAAGTTGAAGATTTCGTCGCCTACTTCCATACCAGGTTTGATGTAGTCTTTAGCTACTTGGTGAATACCCATTTCCATAGCAGGGTTGTTTTGGATAGTAGCTACAACAATGTTAGCGTAATTACATAATCCGTTATCATCAGATTCGTAATGGTGGATTAAAGTACCACGAGGAGCTTCAACAATACCTACACCTTTACCTTCAGTTCTTTCTAATTCGTCTGGGAATTTTTGACCAGATAAATCTTCTTCTAATGCGTTTGCAGCACATTCAGCAGATGCTAATAACTCGATGAGTCTTGCATAGTTGAATAATAATGGTGCTTGAGCATATCCGAATGCGTCACGGAAGTCTTTAAGAGCAGCTTGTGCTAATGGAGCTTCGTCAGGCATTTTGTCACAAACGTTAATCCTGGATAATGGAGCAACTCTGTAAATACCTTCTGGATATCCCATTTCTTTAATGTAAGGGAATTTTAACCAGGAGTAAGGTTTTACGTGTTCTGCAACATAGTCAGTGTATTCTTCGTTTCTGTATTCGAACATGTCGCTTCCGTCTTTATCTTTGAATCTTACGTTACCATTATATACATCCCAAGTTCCATCAGGTTTTACAATACCACAGTGTCTAGTGTCACCGAAGTTACCTAAGGAAGAGATTAAGTCGATGTTTTCTTCAAAGACAGGGAGAGCTAAGTCTAAAGTTGCTTGTGCTAATTCAACGTTAGTTTTTGCTCTTTCTAATAAGTCTTTTTGAGTTTCAGCGTCTAATTCGGTTGAGATACCACCAGGGGTGGATGAAGTTGGGTGAATTGGACGACCACCGATTTTTCTAACGATTTCTAAACCGTTTCTTCTTATGTTAATAGCTTGAAGTGCTACTTCAGGCATGTCTTTGATAACTTGGAAAACGTTTCTAGTTTTTCTGGTTCCGTTAGGAATGATTAAATCTGGTGCTGCTAAGAAGTAGAAGTGAAGTGCGTGGGAGTGCATGTATGATCCCCAGTTCATGATTTCTCTCATTCTGTATGCAGCAGGTAAGATTTCGTAATCATCGAAACCGAAAATTTGGTCAACTGCTTTTGCAGCTGCTAAGTGGTGTTGTACATCACAAATACCACAGATACGAGGTACAAGTCTTGCTAATTCTTCTACAGGACGACCTGTTAAGAATTTTTCGAAACCTCTGAATTCCATAACATGTAATCTTGTTTCTTCAACATTTCCAGCATCGTCAAGGTGGACAGTAATTTTTGCGTGTCCTTCAATACGAGTAACAGGTTCCATAGTAAGTTTAACCATTTTATTCTCCTCCTTTTTGCATTTTCATTGGTACTAATGCTGCAGGTAATGTGTATGAATAGAAAGTACCTACAATATCATCCAATTGGTCTGCAACAGTTTCAGGGTCTACTGTTTTATCTTCGTTTACACCGTAGTCAGATGCAATTGCACTGATCATTTTTGCACCTTGGTCTAATACTTTTGAAGTAGGACCGTAACATCCTCTACATTGGATAGAGATAGAAGGACATTCTGCACCACATAAGGATACGGTTGCAGGACCCATACATACTAAACCTTGGGTAATTAAACATAAATCAGGTTCTGGTTTACCTAATTCAAATTGTCTTTTAATGAAGTCCATTGCTAAACCAGCAGGTGGTTTTTCTCTAGGACAGACTTCACATAAGTTAGTAGCAGGTAATTCAATAGTTTCACCGTTTAATAAGGTTAAAACTGCTTCAGCTACTACATCGGAACGTGGTGGACAACCTGGGATAATTAAATCAATGTCCATACATTCACTTAATGGTCTTACTCTGCTTTCTAAGTGTGGTACGTCTTCGTGAGGAATAATACCATCAGGATTTACAGTTGATACGGAATTGATGTAAGCTTCTTGTTCTAATTCTTCAACAGTCCATAAGTTTCCAAGACCTGGAATACCACCGTAACATGAACAAGTTCCGTAAGCGATAACCATTTTAGCTTTTTCGTTTAACATTTCAGCTAATTCTCTGTTTTCGTCGTTTCTGATTCCACCTTCAACGATAATAATGTCCAATTCAGGTACTTCATCATATTTAGTATCCATGAGAACTGG
>JAGAVZ010000120.1 GCA_017941635.1 Cellulosilyticum sp. | reverse complement strand
AATATTGCTATATATATTGTTTTTTTAATGTTTAGTTAGTAAAATGAATTAACTAATATAAGAAGGTAAAGGTGATCAATATGGATAAAAAATTAAGAGTAGGTGTCGTTGGTGGAACGGGTATGGTAGGTCAACGCTTTGTTACTTTACTTGAAAACCACCCATTCTTTGAATTAAAAGTAATTGCTGCTAGTAGTCGTTCAGCAGGTCAAACTTATGAAAAAGCAGTTGAAGGTAGATGGAAAATGTCTACTCCAATTCCTGAAGAAGCAAAAAATCTTGTTGTAATGGATGCTGCTAAAGTTGAAGAAGTTGCATCTCAAGTAGATTTCGTTTTCTGTGCAGTAGATATGAAAAAAGACGAAATCAAAGCTTTAGAAGAAGCTTACGCAAAAACAGAAACTCCAGTTGTATCAAACAACTCAGCTAACAGATGGACTCCAGACGTTCCTATGGTTATTCCAGAAATTAATGATAGCCACCTAGAAGTTATCGAATCTCAAAGAAAACGTCTTGGTACAAAGAAAGGCTTTATTGCAGTTAAACCAAACTGCTCAATCCAAAGCTACACACCAATGATTTCTGCTTTATTAGAATTTGAACCAACTACAATTGTTGCTTCAACATATCAAGCAATCTCTGGTGCAGGTAAAACATTTAAAGAATGGCCTGAAATGGAAGGAAATATCATTCCTTACATTGGTGGAGAAGAAGAAAAGAGTGAACAAGAACCACTTAGAGTATGGGGTAAAGTAGAAAATGGTGAAATTGTAAAAGCACAAGCTCCTGTTATCACTGCTCAATGTATCCGTGTACCAGTTCTTGATGGTCACTTAGCTACAGTATTCGTTTCTTTCAAAAAGAAACCTACTAAAGAACAAATTCTTGAAGCTTGGAAAAACTTCAAAGGTAAACCACAAACATTAAATCTCCCAAGTGCTCCACAACAATTCATTCACTATTTTGAAGAAGAAAATAGACCACAAACTAAATTAGATCGTGACACAGAAAAAGGTATGGCAGTATGTGCTGGTAGACTTAGAGAAGACTCTGTTTACGATTACAAATTCGTAGGTCTTTCTCATAACACATTAAGAGGAGCTGCTGGTGGCGCTGTTCTTATTGCTGAATTATTAACTGTTGAAGGCTATATTACAAGTAAAGAAGCATAATCTTCTAATGCTATGTATATAGAAAAAAAGAACTGTTGTATTTCTAATCATCCTCATACAACAGTTCTTTTTTATATGTATTTTATTATTTGCTATTTTCTCTATCTCTTGCATTGCATTTCAGTGTTTTTAATCTTCCTTGTAATCCACTATCTCTTGTCTTTCCTATCTTTTGTATTTCCTCTTTATTTACCTATATAAACTGACATTCTGACTGAATTAAAACTATTTAACTTGTTTCATTTTCTCTTCTTTTACTAATATTTAATCCCCACTAGAATCTATATCATCAAAACTTTTAAGCTGACATATTACAAATTTTTCTTTTGTCATTTTTAAATCCATAATAGACCTTCAATTTTCCTAGTTCCTATTGGTCTAAATATTTATTATATTCACTTAACTTGTTAAGTATATTTTTTCCATTTATTCCATTCCCATTTTCTTACTTTTATTCTCTAATTGTCAGAAAAAAGAATATTACCTATTTAATATATTCTATTTTTTGATATCATTAAATATATTTAGTATGTATCTTTTTCTCAAGGAGATGTCATCTTGTTTGATTATGAAAATCTAGTTTTCTCTGGTGGTGGTGTTCATGGCATCGCTTACTTAGGTGCTTTGGAATATTTCTATAAAATGAATCTAATCTCTTCTATCAAACGTGTTGCAGGAACATCAGCTGGTGCTATAACTGCTTGCTTAACCTGCTTTAATTTACCTTTTCAAGAACTCTCTGATGCCTTGTCCTCTCTTGATTATAGACAAATTCCTGCCAAAGATGATTTACCAGAATCATCACGTGATTTTCCAGCTGCTATTAAAGAACAGGTTAATAAAATTTTTGATAATGCAGATTGTGTTCTTAGATTGATTAACAAATATGGGTGGTATTCCTCTAGCTATTTTTATGAATGGATTAAAGAACAAATTGCCTTACAATTTGATGCAACCAAAAAAGCACCGCCTTACACTTTTGCCGATTTCCAAAACAATTCAATCCATAAAAATCAACGTCCCTTTAAAGATCTTTATGTTATCGGAACTAATCTGTCTAAATGCAAATCTATCGTCTTTTCCTTCGACACAACACCCAATTTAGAAGTAGCTCAAGCAGTCCGCATTTCAATGTCCGTTCCTCTATTATTTGAATCTATTACTTGTAGCTGTGAAAATCTCCCTGATGAGCCCCCCTATGTATATATTGATGGTGGTATGCTTTATAATTATCCTATTAATTTATTTGATACCATTTCACCTATAGATAAGACCATTGGATTCTACTTTAAATGTACACCAAAGCATTCTACCATAAAGAATCTTGTTGAATTCATTTCAGCTACACTTTCTTGTACTGGCGGTGTTCAACAAGAGTTATTTATTTCAAATCCCGAAAATATTAAACGAAGTATTTGCATTCAAACTAGCGATATTCCTTCTCTAAATTTTAATATTTCCACTGGTGACAACACTTTTAATTTTCTTTATGAGCAAGGCTATCGAGCTACTGAGCTTTACTTTTCTTTACTAAAAAACAATTAATTCCCAGACCACAAATTGTCAGACAATAGAATTTCATTTTCAATATTACTGCATATTGTTTTTAATTTTCCAAAAAACATTCTAAAATAACTGGAAATTCCTTTAGTAAATTGGCAAGAAAAACAGGGAGAGAAAAGGATGTTAATCAAAAATAAAGGCAATATGTTTAATTTATATCTTAAACATATTGCCTTTATTTTGTATTATGGTGCTACTAGCATATCATCTAATTTATAATTTTTTATTCCTGTTGTTCCTTTAAGTATTTTTCTATCTCACTACTATTCAATTTTCTTATCTGTGATTTTTTATATTCTCTATATTGCTCTATTTGATAAATTGTCTCCATACTGCACTGCTTGTCCTTATTCTTTCTTAAATATTCCTCTACTGTTTCTCTATCCTCAAATATCTTATAGGATTTTCTACCTTTATCACTGATGATTTCATATATACTACAGCATTTTCCTGTAGATACCTCTGCTACTCTTAAATATAGTTTAGCAATATCAGCTGTCTTAAAAGGGAAATTCCACCTTCTTAAGCCTCTTTTTTCATCCATTTCTATACAAATGCATCTCCCACATGTACTACATATATATTGTGTATGATTTCTTAAGCATTTTTCGGACTCCAGAATAGGCGTTATCCTTGATTGATTACTATAGCACTCCTTACACATTAATCTCTCCCCTTATCTTAATGTATTTCTTGCATTATCAAACATTGTATCTTCAAATATAAACATAATGATTGCCCATATAACTCCCACAATTGCTCCCTGTGGAATAGCACCTAGAGGTGTTCTAGCCATTAATCCCCATAAAATTCCACCTATAACGAGCATACTTGCATACTGTATTACTTTTTTTGCTTTTAATTCTCTTGTTTTTAGCTGCATACTATTTACAAATTTTACATTTGAGAAATTCATACGTTCTAAAACAAATTGAAATCCTATAACACCAACTAATAATCCTACTAACATCTTATGTACTCCTTTACTTTATTGTTTTTCATTTTCCCTATACTTTAATATAATGCAATAAT
Organism: Cellulosilyticum sp.; assembly: GCA_017941635.1. Classification (GTDB taxonomy): domain Bacteria; phylum Bacillota; class Clostridia; order Lachnospirales; family Cellulosilyticaceae; genus Cellulosilyticum. Next base: position 10,108 of record JAGAVZ010000120.1, on the reverse strand, counting down.
AAGAATATATTATGATGCTTTTTCATAAAAAAGAGCGACTCTAGTCAAAAACTAAAGTCGCTCTCTTGTTGTTATGTCATCGAATGACTATTATAACATTAAATGGTCATTTCTCCAACCTTTTTACATTTGTGAAAGTTGTCCAACTAATTCTGCTACTTCTTTTTCGATATCTTCAATAGCAACTAGTTTCTTAACGCTCTTATCACGAGTTACAAGTTCCACTTGTCCATTAGCAAGGTTTTTCTCACCAACTACAACTCTTACTGGAACACCAAGTAAGTCTGCATCAGCAAATTGAGCACCTGCTGCTACATCTCTATCATCAACGATTACTTCAAATTTCTTGTTTAATTTGTTGTATAAGTCCATACCAACTACGTTCATGTCTTGTTTTTTGCTCTTAAGAACACAGATGTGTACTTGCCATGGTGCTACTGACATTGGCCAGATTGGACCGTAATCATCGTGGCGTGCTTCAATGATACATGCAAGAAGTCTTCCTACACCGATACCGTAGCATCCCATGATAGGTGTTTTAGCTTTCCCATCGTTATCTACATAAGTCATACCCATGCTTTCAGTATATCTTGTTCCAAGTTGGAAGATATTACCTACTTCTACGCCACGTTTAAATTGTAATTTACCATGGCAGCATGGACATTCTTGACCTTCAAATACTTCTGCTACATCTACATACTCAGCATCTGGGAATTCTCTAGACATACTAATACCTGTGATATGAACATCTACTTTATTTCCACCTGCTACAAGGTTTTTCTCATCTTTAAGAGATGTATCAAAGATTACTGTTGCACCTTGTGCATCTAAGCCGTATGGTCCCATGAATCCAAAGCAAAGATTTGGAGCATTTTCATAGTCTTCAAATGGTGTTACTGCTGCTTTAGTGATTTTTTCAAGTTTAGATGTGTTAACTTGGAGATCTCCTCTAATGAATACAATCACTGGTTTTTCTTGTCCTTCTGCTGCAAATACACATGCTTTTAATGTGTTTGTTACAGGAACATTTAAGAATCCTGCTACTTCTTCGATTGTTTTCATGTTTGGTGTTTCTACTTCTTTGATTTCCGCTTCAGTTGCTGTTGCTACAGCAAGTTTACCTACTGCAACTTCCATGTTTGAACGATAATCACAGCTATCACAGATAACAAGTGTATCTTCACCGATATCTGTAAGAAGCATGAATTCGTGTGCTACTTTACCACCCATCATACCTGTATCTGATTTAACAGAAATAACTTCTGGTACACCAGCTCTAGCATAAATTTTGTGGTATGCATCATAGCATTTATCGTAGTATTGTTCTAAGTCTTCTTGAGATGTGTGGAATGAGTAAGCATCTTTCATTGTGAACTCACGTACACGAATTAATCCACCTCTAGCTCTTGGTTCATCTCTAAATTTAGTTTGGATTTGGTAAATCATAAATGGATAATCAGCATATGATTTAGCTTCAGTACGTGCTAAATGTACAGCTGCCTCTTCATGAGTCATACCAAGTACCATATCTTTGTTTCCTCTATCTTTGAAACGAACTAACTCACTACCTACTGCATCAAAACGACCTGATTCTTTCCATAAGTCACCTGGAAGTGCTACTGGGAAAAGAACTTCTTGCCCATCGATTGCATCCATTTCTTCACGGATAATGTTTTCAATTTTAGCAGCTACTCTTTTTGCTGGTGGTAATAATGTATAAATTCCGTTTGTTACTTGTCTTACATAACCACCTCTTAATAAGAATACGTGGCTAGTACTAGTTGCTTCACTTGGTTTTTCTTTAAATCTCTCGCCTAAAAGCTTACTCATTAACATAATGATTTACCTATCCTTTTCTCTTAGTTTTAGTTTTATTTTTCATTTGAATATATATCACATCATTAATATCAATCAGCAGATTAATCTGCATCTATTAGTAGATTTATTGATATGTGCTTACATGTTGCTAATCCTACTATGATATTAACTTTTAATAGCATGATTTCCTACTCTTATTAGCATTACCATATATTCTTATTAATTTCATCGTATAGATCATGTTTTGCTACCAAAATAAAAATCAAAAAAGCCCCCATGCAAAATGCATAGGGGCCAATATTCTATTTATACGGCGGTACCACCCTAATTGACGTAATCTTATTACATATATGTCTTATCTTATATAAATATCATAGCAATATTTATTATTATAACATTGCCACTATATTAGATAATATATGTGATAATCCTCTCATCATCTTAGTTCTCTGTAACGGGAGTAACCGCTGTGCTTATGATTTCACACAGAGCTCAGAGCTTGGACAATAAACCTTTACTTTGGAAGCCTTTCAGCCGGTGAACTCCCTCTCTTTAGTATTAAAAGTAAATCCTGCTTATTGATCTCTCATCATAGCTATTAATATTCATCTTATTATTAGCATAATCAATGTTAATTTTATTGTCAAGCCTGAGATATTCTCTCTATCTCATCATTTTCTTAATCTCACTAACTCTTCTGTGTACATAATGTATTCCTTACTTCAATAATATTATGATTATATTCAATCCCATTTTTTGGATTTTAGTATATTCTGAATTTATCATTATTGTATTTGACTTCTTCTTTTAACTATACTATAATACTCATAACTAAATATTGTTTGCTAGGGGAGCTCATACGGGCTGAGAGTGCATAAGGTGCAGACCCTTTAACTTGTATACAGGTAATGCTGCAGCAAGGAAGCGAATGTGCATAGATAGGTTACTCACACACATTCGTGAGTACTTTTTTTATGTGTAAAAATACATATATTCTCATATATAAAAAGAGAGGCGCCAAAGATTTTTATATATATAACTTTTTACATGTGAAATTTAGCATCTGTCCTTTTTATTCACTCTCCCCTAGTAATCATAAAATTAAAGGGGGACTTTATATGTCTGAGATTTTTAGCAAGTTATTCGATGTGGAGCCTAGGGCATGGATTACAGTTTTAATCATTGCTTTGATTTCTATTATTGGGCTCATATACCTTTCCAAAGATAAACAAAATACACCTTCTTCTACCTTACGTACTAAAAAATTAGTCTATGGTGGAATCTGTATTTCTATTTCTTTTATTCTTTCTTATATTAGACTTTTCCATTTACCTCAAGGTGGTTCAATTACACCTGCTAGTATGTTTCCATTGGTTTTATACTCTATGATTTTTGGCCCTGTGGCTGGAATTATTGCTGGAGTTGCTTATGGCTTCCTTCAATTGATTCAGGATATGTGGGTTGTAAATATTGCTCAACTCTTATTAGACTATCCACTTGCCTTTGCTTGTATTGGTCTTTCAGGTCTTGCACCATCAGCAATTAAAAATATTCACCTTAGAACAGCTCTTGCTATGGCAATTGGTTTCTTTGGTCGTGGCGCAATGCATGTTATATCAGGTGCCTTATTCTTTGGAGAATATGCTCCAGAAGGCATGAATCCATTTATTTATTCTCTAACTTATAATGGAACAATGATTTTAGGTGAACTTACTATTGCACTTATTCTTGCAATGATTTTAGTAAGTACACCTGTTTACGGTACATTCAAAAAGCTTGCTACACCATCTTTCTAATGCGTCTAGTATCTAGAATAAGCTTTTTAGCATAGTAGTGAAAAATATATTAAGCACTTTAATAATTAAATAAATATCTATAACACAAAAGTGTCTAGCAATGCTAGACACTTTTGCACATATTCCTTATTAATAGTCCCTATTAATTAAATTGAGTACTAAACTGACTACTGCTCCAATTCCTGTTACTATAGCAATTTTAGCAACTCTCTTCTCTTTTTCTTTTAATGTAGGAGAATATACTGCGATAGGTCCTCCTATATTACCTTCTAACTCTAATTCTTCATCTAAATACTCATCTGCTTTGTTTTTAAGCTTTGTCTTATAAGTATGCATTTGGATATATTCTACCACTGTCCAAATACAACCAATTACTGCTAATACTTGAAGAATTCTTTCTATATACTTTAATATTTTGCTCATAAACTTCTCCCTTCTGCTCCCTAGTGATTTATTCTAAATACCCCAATCTCTTAGAAATCTGCTTTGCTGTTTGTTTAATTAGGTCAATTTGTTTATTTGTACCTTTAATAAACTGCTTACTTGTGTCTGCCACACTAATGGCTGCAATCACCTTACCTGTATAGTCATAGATAGGTACTGCTACGCAGTAAATCCCTTCCTCATGTTCCTCATTATCTACTGCATAGCCTTTCTTTCTCCCCTCTCTAATTGCTTTAAGCAGTGTTTCAACATCCTGAAGTGTCTTAGAGGTAAACTGGTTAAATTCTACCCCATCTAACCACTTCCTAATCTCTTCATCAGTCTTCTGCATTAATAATATTTTCCCTACACCACATGCATATACAGGGATACGTTTTCCAATCTGAGAATACATACGAAAAGAATTGATACTCTCTATTTTATCAATGAATACCGCCTGACTACCTTCTAAAATTGCCATTTGTACTGGTAACCCTAATTTATTAACCAGTTCTCTTAAGTATGGTGCTGCTTCTGTTTTTAGTTCAACATTGCTGAGTTTCATACTGCTTAATTCTACAATTTTTAAGCCTATCACATAACCATTACCTATTCGCTCAATAAATCCCCTATTTTCTAAAGTTGCCAGTAGCCTATGAACTGTTACTTTGTTAAGTTCAAGACATTCTTCTATCTCTTTAGGTTGCATCCCCCTTGGATGCTCTGCCAAAATCTCTAACAACTGTAATGCTCTGTCTACTGTCTGCAACGCTGCCTTAGCCATTTTTATCCCAGCCTTTATATATCTTCTTTTATTTTCATTATATATGAATTATTCCAATAAAACAACGAGGCGAATAACCATATTAGCCATTCGCCTCGCTTGTTTATTCAACTATGCACATTTATCTAAATATAGGAGTATATCCTATCTATCTAGCAATTTAATTAATAAATTATCTAGCTAACCAACCACCATCAACAGCTAATGTAAAACCATTTACATAGCTTGCTGCATCTGATGCTAAGTAAACTGCTGCACCTGCTAAATCTTCAGGAGAACCCCATCTACCTGCTGGAATTCTATCTTCAATGCTCTTATTTCTCTCACTATCCGCTCTAAGTTGTGCTGTATTATCTGTAGCCATATAACCTGGTGCAATCGCATTAATGTTAATGTTATATTGTGCCCATTCATTTGCCATAGCCTTTGTAATACCCATTACACCACTTTTACTTGCTGTATAAGATGGTACACGAATACCACCTTGATAAGAAAGCATAGATGCGATATTAACGATTTTTCCACCTGTTTTTTGCTCTACAAATTGTTTAGCAACAGCTTGAGATAAGAAGAAAGTTGTTTTTAAGTTGATATTGATAACATCATCCCAATCTTGTTCATTAAAATCTAATGCATCTTCACGTCTGATGATTCCTGCATTATTAATTAGGATATCAATTTTACCAAATACTCTTTTTGTCTCTTCAATAATTTGATTAATTGGTTCTTGTGAAATAAGGTTTGCTTTAATTGCGTGGAACTTTCTTCCTTGCTCTTCTACTAACCTAGCTGTTTCTGGCATATCACCTGAACCGATTCCTACAATATCAGCTCCTGCACTAGCTAATCCTACTGCAATCCCTTGACCTAATCCTCTTGATGCTCCTGTTACAATTGCAACTTTACCTTCTAACGAAAACTTACTTAAAATATTCTGCATACTCTCGCCCTTTTCTATTTTATTATTATTTGTCATCGCCAATTCTTTATGTTTATAATATGTATCATTTATTGTTTCACTATTTGTAACTTTATTTCTTATAGAGTAATATTATAACTTTTTATATACTACGTCAATATCATTTCTATTAATTAAATATTTAACGATATCCATTGAATATCAAGGCTTTCGTTAATTTAATAACAAGTTTTATTTTCTCTTCTAAATACTTATTATTCTTTCCCTTTTTTCCGATATAATGACATCAGAAAAATTTATTTAGGAGGCTATTATGCATACATATTTGTTAAAACGTAGATTTTTGTCTATGTTACTCATTATTTGTACATTCGCTTTTTCTATTCCCTGCTTTGCTCAGTCTATTCAAATTAGCTTAGATGGCAAAATCCTAAGCAGCACAGTTGCGCCAGTATCTCAAAATGGTACCACACTTGTCCCTCTTCGCTTAATTAGTGAAAATCTAGGTGTAAAAAAAAATCCTTATCACTTTATTAAAATTGATAAGGATTTTCTTTCTATTTACCCTTAAAGAAACTATCTTTATATAATTATCCTTTACTAGGTATAATCATTTTTTTATCCTTATTTATCTAATCTTAAAAGATTCTCTTCTTACAAACCTTATTTTGTACATTTATGTAGATAACTTCTTTTTTTCTTATTGTCTATTTCGCCTAATTATTTAAACCTTAGGTGGTAAACTAAAACAAGAAAGTACATGACCCTCTTTCTAAATTCTCAAGCTTAGAGAGGAGTAATACATATGAAAAAATCTTATTTAGCTGTATTTTGTTATTTTTTACTTACTTGCTGTATTGTTGGACTTTTACTATTAGCCAATCCTTTTTCTAGTTCTTTGAAAGCTTCTACAGTCTCTCAGTCTTCTCAAATCAAGCAGCTTCAAGAAACTGCTGCTAATATTAATCTTCAGCTTGCCGCCTTACAGCAGGACTTATCTGAATCCAGAGAAGTTCTTGAAATGTGTGAAGAACGCTTAACCAATCTAGAAAATAAATCTGATACACTCCAAAATCTACTCATAGATTATTATATGGATAAATTGAGTGACCCTACTTTTACAAGTACCTATAATACAGATTATATTTACTATACGGCTGCTGAGCAGCTCGGCCAGATTGGAAAAATGGCCATTCCTCCGCTCATTAGTCGGTTGGATACGGCCAATGACTATGAACGAGCTCTTGTACTCTATGCTCTACTCTTAGCCTCACAAGATGAGTCAGTTAAAGCCTTTGTTGGTGATGATTATCTTCAGACTCATCTTGACTTTGATGCGCGCAATCACCCGCAACAAGTTAAACTTGCTCTTGATTGGTGGGAAAAATATAAGTCTCATTTCTAAAAAATATAATTAATGAATGTTATACAGACCCATTATAAATCTTAGTCGATTTATAATGGGTCTTCTTTCATTTTTTAATACTCTGACTCTCATCTTTATAAATAAATTCTATAATAAACCAAAATAGAGCTGTAATTAACTCATCAAAGTCAGTTAATCTACAGCTCTATCTTCATTTTATATAATTAAATACTTTTGTAATCCTAGTATGATACCATTCTTAAAAGCCCTAAAATCCTCTAGGGACTTTATATACTTATACGTAGAAGAGTAAATCTACATATGTTGGGAATGGCCATTTTTCTGATGATACAATTGTTTCTAATTCATCAGATACCATTCTTAATGCTTGCATTGCTGCAACTATACAATCTCTATGGTATTTAGCCATTTCATAAATTTCTTCATTGTTCTTAGCATCAACTACAGCTTTATCTAATTCATCAATCTTGCTCATAAATGCTTCTGTAAGATTAGATAATTTAGTAGCATACCCTTGTTCTTTCTCCACAATTAGATTTAATCCAAGTTCTTGTTTAACTTTAAGTGTACTAAATACTTCTTTATTGTAGTTAAGAACTGCTGGTAAAATTTCTTTTCTAGCCATATCAAGCATTGTTAATGCTTCGATATTAATTGTTTTAATATAGTTTTCTAATAAAATTTCTACACGAGAATGTACTTCTGCTTCTGTGAAAATTCCATGTTTCTCAAAGAGTTCTACATGCTCTTTTGCACCAAACGTTGGGATAGCTTCTACAGAAGTTTTAAGGTTATGAAGGCCACGTCTTTCAGCTTCTTTTACCCATTCTTCACTGTAGTTGTTACCATTAAAGATAATTCTATCGTGTTTTTCCATTGTTTCTTTAATAATTGCTACAACTTCTTCTTTAACATCCGTTGCATTATCTAATCTATCTGCAAATTGTCTAAGTTCTTCTGCCACGATTGTATTAAGTACAATATTAGCACTTGCAATAGATGCAGATGAACCTAAACTACGGAATTCAAACTTATTTCCTGTGAAAGCAAATGGAGATGTTCTGTTACGGTCAGTTGTATCTTTAACGAACTTAGGAAGTGCATCTACACCTGTCTCCATAAATTGTTTTTTCACAGCTTGAGCTTCTTCTCCATTTTTGATGGCATCTAAAATACCTGTAAGTTCATCACCTAAGAACATAGAAATAATTGCTGGTGGTGCTTCATGAGCCCCAAGTCTATGGTCATTTCCTGCACTAGCAACTGATACTCTAAGTAAATCAGCATATTCATCTACAGCTTTGATTACTGCTGCTAAGAATAATAAGAACTGTGTATTATCCTTTGGTGATTTACCTGGCTCAAGGAGGTTTTCTCCATCACTTGTAGACATTGCCCAGTTATTGTGTTTACCTGAACCATTTACACCTTCAAATGGTTTTTCATGAAGTAAACATACAAGCCCATGTCTTTTAGCTACTTTTTTCATCATTTCCATTGTTAATTGGTTATGATCTGTAGCAAGGTTTGTTGTTCCAAAGATAGGAGCAAGCTCATGTTGGCAAGGTGCTACTTCATTATGCTTTGTTTTTGATAAAATACCAAGTTTCCAAAGCTCATTATCAAGATCTTTCATATACTCAGAAACTCTTGTTCTGATATGACCAAAGTAATGGTCATCCATTTCTTGACCTTTTGGAGGTCTAGCACCAAATAATGTTCTTCCTGAAAGGATTAAGTCTTTACGTTTTTTATACATTTCTCTATCGATTAAGAAGTATTCTTGTTCTGCTCCAACTGTTGTTGAAACTCTTGTTACATCTTTACCAAATTTAGAAAGAATTCTTTTTGCTTGTTTATCAATAGCATCCATTGAACGAAGAAGTGGTGTTTTCTTATCAAGTACTTCTCCTCCATATGAACCGAATGCTGTTGGAATATATAATGTACCATCTTTTACAAAAGCATATGATGTCGGATCCCAAGTTGTATATCCTCGAGCTTCAAATGTAGCACGAAGACCACCTGATGGGAATGATGAGGCATCTGGCTCACCTTTAATAAGTTCTTTTCCTGAGAATTCCATGATGACTTTACCATTATCAACTGGTGTAATAAATGCATCGTGTTTTTCTGCTGTGATTCCTGTCATTGGTTGGAACCAGTGAGTATAATGTGTTGCACCTTTTTCAATTGCCCAATCTTTCATAGCTGTTGCTACAACATCTGCAATTTCTTTATTAATTTCTTTACCTTCGAGCATTGTTTTCTTTAATGCTTTAAAAACTGCTTTTGGTAATCTCGCTTGCATTACTGATTCATTAAAAACATTACATCCAAAAATTTCGCTTACATCTGACATCGTAAATTCCTCCTCGTTTATATACCTTATTTTTTCATAATTTCTTTGAAATGTCTACACAATTCGTCATCATGTTTCTAGTCTGTGTGCATCTCTTGGAAACGTACTTATTTGTCTGACATTTTGTAACTCTAATAGTTGCATTACCATTCTTTCTAATCCAATACTAAGCCTACCATTAAGTAATAAACCATATCTGTGAATCCTAAAATATGATTTTATGTCCTTTATCTTTAAATCATATGTATGTTTACTCCTTCTATCTTTCATTAAGTTTTATACTTTCATGAAATCTATAGATGGAATGGTATCAATCTCTATAAAGTTATCTCCAATATTCCTAAATAGTACTCGCAATTTTGTCTTAAGTATTGTACCACATATTTTAGCATGGTAGTTTTATTTTCACAAACTATTTTTAGATTTTTACAAAAAATGTTCGAATTTATAGTTGTAGTTTAAATAAATCATTAAAATTTTTGGCTCATCACCAAAATCTGTGCTTGCCAGCCTAATCATTAGGCTGGCAAAAATTCACAATTGCATTCTAAATAAATACGATACTCATAACTTGTTCTATTTCTTAAAAAGTAACTCCTACGTTGAAGCGCTTTGATTT
>JAGAVZ010000009.1 GCA_017941635.1 Cellulosilyticum sp. | reverse complement strand
GAAAAGAAAAAAATAGTTATAAGTCAAGTATAATTTTTATATTGGATTTATAGCTACTTTTTTGTATAAGAATAATAGATAGAAATAAGCAAATTAAGTCTATGCTATATAGTATTATAGAGTAGTGCAGTGGTAGATATATTTGTGCACAATTGAGTTTTAAGAATTAAAAATAAGGAAAAGGGGGATTTTGGTGGAAATAAGAAAGTATTTTATCACACCAGTCATAACGATTTTAGTGGGCTTCCTAACAGCTTTAATCAGTAGTCGGTTCTTAGGAAACTGGGCATTCGTTATTTTAGCAATCATGTATTATATATGTATTACATACTTTGTTATGCGTGATCAGAAATTTGATTTGAAAAAGGCGTATGCATGCCCAAAGTTAAAAGTTTGGACTGTTTTAGTGGCAATATTTACAGGATTCTTACCGTTATTTGTGTTTATAACCAATATAGAATTACTTTCACATCAGTATATGATTTTATGGTTGGTATTTGCCATTGTAAATCCATTTTTTGAGGAAACCTTTTGGAGAGGTTATGTGATTCAGGGATTAGAAACTTCACCTATAGTAGCCGTTCTATTGAGTACAGTTCTTTTTACATTAAGTCATCCATTGATGTGGGGTGTTTTTTCTTATACACTAAGAGAACCTGCGATGATTGCTTCATTGCTTGTAATGGGAAGTTTATGGGGAGTTATTTATATTAAGACTAAGAATCTGTGGTTATGTGTTCTTTCACATATGTTAGTAGATTTATTCAATATGAATATTTTTTCTTTCTTAGATATGATTGAACTTGGTATTGGATAAAGAAAGTTTATTAGATGAAGTATGCGCTAGAAGAAGTTGGTTAAACTAAATAAAAGTCAATAAGTTAGGGGTATACAGTATGATGGATATGGTGCATGTCACTATTACTTCTTTTGTAACAATGATTGTTTTATTTATTTTAACCAAGCTTTTAGGATATCGCCAAATTTCGCATATGAGTATGTTTGATTATATTAATAGCATTACAATTGGTTCGATTGCAGCAGAACTGGCAACTTCCATAGAAGATGATTGGAAGAAGCCAATGATGTCACTTGTGATTTTCACTATGTTTAACCTATTAATAGATTTGGTTACGAATAAGTCTATTAAGCTAAGAAGATTGATTAATGGAAAAGCATTAATTTTATATGACCAAGGTGAGTTGTATTATAAAAATTTAAAAAAGGCTAAAATGGATATGGGAGAATTTTTTATGCAATGTCGTAACCAGAATTGCTTTGATTTACAACAGGTTCAAACAATTGTTCTAGAACCAAATGGGAAGTTTAGCATTCTTTTTTTATCTACCAGCAGGCCACTTACACCCAGTGATGTGAAACTTGAGCCACGACCAGAGTATCTACTAGCTAATGTAATTATGGAAGGTAAGATTATGAAAGAAAACCTTAGGAACATAGGGAAAGATGAAGGCTGGCTTATGGCAACCTTACAAGCACACCATTATCCAAGGTTAGAAAAGATTTTCTTGGCAACTTGTAATAGGGCAGGAGAATTAGTGGTGTATCAAAAGATTGAAGAAGAAAAACAAACAGATATTTTACTATAAAAAATAAGGACTATAGGCACAAGTAGCCTTTAGTCCTTATTTTGATTATTTTTTACGATTCCATATAATCTGAAAGTAAATCAGTCGTTATTTCAATCTGTTCTTTATTGGTAATGGTGGCAGTCCCATCGCCTTCTTGGTGTCCATAAGTACCAAAGTAAGCATGACATCCGCCTTCTATGACTGTTTCATTAAAGTTTTCAGGAAGGTTGTTTTTATTTGTTTCATATTTTTCATGATTTAAAACTTGATCATTAGAACCATAGATAGAAATAACATCTAAATCAGTATCGCTTAAATCACTTGCTGAATAAGCACCAAGTAGAATCAGTCCTTCATAGTCATCAGGATGCTTTTCAAGATAACTAGCAGCCATAGAGCCACCTAAGGAATGACCACCTATATACCAGTTTTCCACTTCAGGATAAAGTTCTGTGATGCCATCTGCTGCATTAACATCAAGAACAGCTAAATTAAAGGGCATTTCTACTAATACGCAAAGAATGCCTTCTTCAGCTAGACTGTGTAATAAAGGTGCATAAGCAGTATATTCTACTTTACCACCAGGATAAAAGATTAGACCGGCAGTAGCCTTTTTAGGTTCAAACACAAGTGTATAATCTTTTAATTCATGAACAGCAACAGTTTCAGTATTTTGAAGAGCTTGAAATGCCTGAGTATCTGCATGGTAATAGTCATTCACATAAGTATAGCTTACTAGGCCTATTAATAAGATGATGATTAAACTCAAGCATATATATATTTTTTTCTTTTTCATTTTTTACCTCAACGTTAATTTAAATAAAAGGCACAAGGACTGTGCATATTTCGAATTTGGATAGGAATTTATCATAATAAATCCTTCAATGATAGATAGTATACAATATGTTGGAGGGGATGTCACGGGATGTTATAGGATTAACAAAAAATATTATGTATTTTGAAAGGTGGATTAGAGTAAATCTCAAAAGATCGAGATTATCCTCTTTTAGAATTAGGCTTGATTATAGACTTTTCCGTTATGAAGAGTGTGACCTTTAAGTTGCATCAGATGTGAAACAGTGGTAAATTGATAACCAAGCTCAAGAAGTTTAGGAATCAAGATAGGGAGTGCCTCGCTGGTATGCGGCTGATTTTCATGCATTAAGATAATAGCACCATCATGAATCTGTGTAAGGATATGATCTATAATTTGAGGAGCAGAAATACCAGACCAATCTTTGCTATCGACACTGGTACCAATAAAGGGCGTAGGGAGTGTTTGTAAAAGTAAATCATTATAGCTTAAGTAGGGTGCACGTGTTAAGAAATGATTAAGGCCAGTAATTTCACTAAGCTTTCTTTGGGTTAATTCAAATTCTTTAATCATTTCTTCTGAAGTGAGTGTGGTTAGATCAATGTGATGATAGGTATGATTTCCTATTTCATGCCCGTTTTGGTAGGCTGTTAAGATTTCAGGTGCAGTATGTGGTGTAATAGAATGACCACAATAAAAGAATGTTGCATGTAGATTATACTGATGTAGTGTGTTTAAAATTTCAGTAGCAGTAGAGCCTTCAAAGAGAGGGCCATCGTCAAATGTGAGTGCAATCATAGGATGTTCTAAATTAAACATAGTAAACTAACCTCCATAAATAAATAAATAAATAAGATGGCAAAATATAAATATTTTAAGATGAAATAAAGTGATTAAAGTCACTACCATAGGATAAAGATAAAGGCGCATAGAAACAAAAATCTATGCGCCTTTAAATATTCTCCAAGAAGACTAAGCTTGTAAATTTTTAACTAAAAGATTCAAGATATTTTCAACTTCTTGAACATGAGCAGAAGTTTGTTGATATTTAGCAGCCATAGCTTGAGCTGTATCATCAGCAACTTGAACTTTCGTTGTAGACTGTTCCATAATGTTGGAAATATCATTCATATTGGCGACCATATGTGTATTTGAGGTCTCAACTTCGGAAATTGCATGATTAATAACAGAAATATTTTTTTCCATATGTGTTGTATCATCTGAAATCTCCGTAACCATTGTATTAACTTGGTTGACCTGTACTAAAGATTCATTAATGCTTTCGGTAATTTGGCTAATAGATTGAATCATTTTAGAGGAAGTTTCATCTAGACTTTGAAGAGAGGTAAAAATACTACTAGAGGATTCTTTGGTAAGTGTACTAAGTTTTCTGATTTCCTCCGCAACAACAGCAAAACCTTTACCTGCCTCCCCTGCTCTTGCTGCTTCGATAGAGGCATTTAAGGCAAGAAGGTTCGTTTGGCTTGTAATACTATCAATGGTACCTACTTCAGACTGTACCTGAGTAAACACTTGACTAAATTCGTGAATGGATTGTTCGACATGATGAGACAAATTTGACATAGCATTTGTTAAAGAAACAACATTTTCTAAGGCAGCTTTACTAGAGTTGGCGTGTTGAGCAGATTCATTAACAAGTGTAACCATAGAATTAATAAGGTTGGCTACATTTTCAACTTGGGTATTAATGGTTTGTGTCATAAGTTGAGAGGAGGTTGTTTTATCATAAAGGATGGTATTACTATCAGATAAATCAGTCATACAACTGACTACTTCATTTGCACCTTGAAGATTTTCATCTGTAAATTCGCTTACTAAGTGCATACCGTCTACAATCTTATGGCTTGCAACAGTGACTTGATCTACCGTATTTACAACAGTATCAAGTGTAGATTGGATATTACTTAAAAGTGCATTTTCCGCTTTTGATAGATGGTCAATCGCTAAGCTATAGCCAATAAAACAAATGATAATACAAGCAAATTGGATTTCATATGTAGAAAAATTAAGTGCAGAGTTTTGACCGCCTAGAATACTTTTGATAATAAAGATCAGTGTGATAATAGCTGCCCCAATTCCAACTCGAGCAACAAAGTGCTGATTCTTAAAAATAATAATAATACCAGCAAGTGGTAGGATATAAACAAAGGTAAGAGGTGATTGACTTGTAAATAAAGCAAAAGAATAAGAGATCCCATAGCCAATTGCAAGGGTAAATTTAAAGTAAGGTGTGTGAGCCCCTTGTGTTTTTAGTGTGAGACGACCTATTAAAAACGGTACCCAAAAAAAGAGCAAAAAAGTAATATAATATGATATACTACGTAGTCCTTTAATAATTTCTACAGCATAAGCAAGGCTTAAAATCACACATAGTGTAAGCCACATATAAGTAGCTTTTCTGTTTGCGCTAGCATCAAAATGCTCTTGATTGTATTGCATGGTAAAATTCCCTTTGAATTTATGAATAAATATTCTGACTAATATTATACAACGATTAATTTAAAAATGCTAGATAAGGAGAGTTAGATAGCTTTGTGCTAAAATTTGTATAAAAATAAAAAATTAATAGATTGATTTAGATTTGGTGTTTGTTAATGATAAAAATGAGAATAGGATAAGTAAGATTTTAAGGTGGGTAATCAACCCTAGAAAAATCACATGAAATTTAGTAAAATAAAGGATATATCTAAGGATAAAAGTTAAGGCAATGAGGTGAAAAATGGATTGGATTAAGAGTTATTTAAAAGGTAATACAGACAGAGGAAGATATGATAGTGGCGCTGCCATGTATCAAATGGGGGTAGTATCAGGAGCTTATGCCAAGGAACAAGGGCGTGAGGTCCTTTTTTATGGGAATGTAACGGATGAATATAGAAGACAAACTTATAGTGCCTTAGTCCGTGTTGATAAATTAGGCAGACGTATATTAGAAAGTAGCTGTGATTGTCAAAGTATTGCTACAAGCCAAGGGCATTTTGGACTTTGTGCCCATGCAGTTGCAGTAGCCTTTAAAGGCATTGAAAGTTTGAAACAACAGAATGTATCTGAAGAAGAATGTGTGGTACTCACACCGGCAGTTGAAATGAGCTTAAGTGTCCTTAAACGTGGTGGATTTGGTATGGCATTTACGATTGATGGGATTGATAAAAGTCAGTATCGTAAAATCTTTACAGCTTATAAAGAAAAGAAGAAACGTTTTTATTTAGGAGAAGGACATTATCTTAATTTAGAAGAGCCTAATTTACATCAAGCCTTATCGCTAATTGATTTATTAGGAGTTTATAATGAAATTGAGAAGATTGTGGTTCCAGAAGAAAAAGCACTATTTTTAGAACAGCAGCTAGAAGGAATGGACTTTGTAGAAAATAGAGAATGTGTTACTCAGAAACTTAAAAAACTTCAAAAGCATAAGGTTAATAGTCAGATACCAGAACCATTGGAAAATGTTCTAAGAGATTATCAAAAAGAAGGTTTCCGATTCTTAGCTTCGGTGGCAAGCTATGGATTAGGTGGGATTTTGGCAGATGATATGGGGCTTGGGAAAACCTTGCAAGTGATTACCTTTTTAAGTGCGCAGAAAGGAACAAAAGCACTAGTCATTACACCAACCGCTTTAATCTACAACTGGAAAAAAGAAATAGAACGTTTTGCCCCAGATTTAAAAGTGGGTGTGGTGCATGGTGAAAAAAATAAACGTTTACAAATCATTACGAGCAAAGAAGCATATGATGTCATTTTAACCACTTATCATACGTATAAAAATGATGAAAAAACATATGAAGAAATCATTTGGGATTATTGTATTATAGATGAAGCTCAGCAGATTAAAAATGCGAGTGCACAGATTACAGAAGTGATTAAGCGTATTTCAAGTAAAGTGCGATTTGCACTGACAGGGACACCAATGGAAAATAACCTGATGGAATTATGGTCTATTATGGATTTTGTGATGCCAGGTTATTTATATCAGCCACTTCGCTTTAGAAACATCTTTATGACGGAGCCACCACAGATTAAATCACTCAGAAAGCTAATTGCACCATTTATGCTTAGACGTACAAAGAAAGAAGTGCTTACAGAGCTACCAGATAAGATTGAACAAAAGGTGCTCATTACTTTAGAACCACATCATCGAAAAGCTTATCTTGCCATGCAAAAGCTTATTAAGCAGAAGTTAGATCAAGAGGAGGCAGCAAGAGCAGCACTTCTTGCCTACTTAACCAAGCTTAGACAGATTTGCTTAATGCCAGAGCATTTAGTCAAACAATACGCAGGACAAAATTCTAAACTAGAATATTTGATTCAACTACTTAAAGAAATACCAAAAGAAAAAGTATTGATTTTTTCTCAATTTACAACGGTTCTTGGTAAGATAGGAGAGCGATTAGACGAAGAAGGCATAAGCTATCATTATTTAGATGGAAAAACAGAAGCAAGTGAGCGTATGACTCTAGTAGAAGATTTTAATACAAATGCAGAAAAAAGAGTCTTTCTCATTTCACTAAAAGCAGGAGGAACGGGACTTAATTTAACCAGTGCAAGTACGGTCATTCACTTTGATCCTTGGTGGAACCCAGCAGTAGAAAATCAAGCGAGTGATCGTGCACATCGCATGGGACAAAAGCAGGTGGTTAATGTCATTAAACTTGTAGCAGAAGGCACAATTGAAGAACGTATTGTGATGCTTCAAGAAGAGAAACAAGACTTAATTGAACAGATTATGACAGGACAAGCAGAAAACCTCATCAGTGGATTAAGTGGAGATGAAATTAAAGCTATTTTATTAAACGAGTACGAATAGAGATAAAAGCAGTATGAATTACATTTAGATAAGAAGCCCTATCTTATACAGGCATGGTATAGGATAGGGCTTTTTTGACTCATATTAAGCTTTTTATGATTCAGATTCAGACTCATCTTCAGATTTTGATATTGTAGTAGGATATTGCGTTTCGAGTCGGTTCTTCTCATATTCGGTAAGTGTTGCTGTTTCCCCTGTTAAAGCATAAAATAACTTTCTAAAGTCAGGATAAGCTTCTTTGTAATCTAAAATACTATAGCTAGATTTTAAAAGAGTACTTTGGTATTTTGAGTTAATCGCACTTTTGTAATTTGGATTACTTTGACTTCCAGAAGTAGATGTTCCAGAAGCAGCATAAGGTATGTAATAAATGGCCATACGATCCTCCCCTTTCATATGGTGTATAGATGAATCATTTAAAAAGTATATTGTTTGAGGTGTGAGATTGGCCTCGATTAATATACAGATATAAAATGTTCTATATAATAATTCGTCTTTTTGTACAGATAATTAATGAAATATTTAAAAAATTAAGAAAAATTAAGAATTAATAGTTAGATAAGTTATTGTTATAGTCGATACCACTTGAAAAATAGGATATTATAAAGCTAGATTACATATTAATAATAAGATGTGTGGAAAATATGCTCTTCCAAAGAGTAGGCTGAATTAAAATAATATGATACAATAGATAAAAAGGGAACGTTTATTCGATGGGTGGTTAGGGAAAAGAAGTCTAAGTTATAAGAGAAAGGTGCGAAGTATGGAAATAAAACAATTAGATAAATTAGCAAAAGAAAAGGCACCTATGCCAAGTGGGTTACCAATGTATGCACAATGCTACTATATTGCATCGAGAGGGTTATATGAACAATATGAGAAGAAAATTATTTCTTTAGAACAAGCAAAAAAAGAAAAACAAGAAGTGATTGCGGCCTATGAGTTGGGGAAGGATCAGTGGCAACTTTTTGTTGGGGTACATGAAGTTGCAGATAAGCTTAAGCAACTACAACAAGATGGATTTAACACAGCATTGGAATTAGAGGTTTTAGAGCTAATAGAAAAACTATTAAAATAGAAAAGACAAAATATAAAATTAAAAAATAGCCGAAAAAGCTGAGAAAATAAGCGTATTTAGGCAGTGTTGAAACATAATAAAAAGGCACCTATATGGTGCCTTTTTATTATATTTCGTATAAATCTAACGATTGAGACGTTTATTAATATCTGCTTGACGATCGTTTGAATTCTTTAAGAAATCTTTCATTAAATCTTCAAAACTTCCTACATTTGTTTCTTTTTTAGGTGGTTTTGAATTGTTTGGTCTAGAAGATGATCTTGGTTTTTCTTGAGTTTCTTTGATAGAAAGAGAAATTTTACCTTTTTCTGAATCAATAGATAGAATTTTGACTTTAACAGTATCCCCAACTTTAATTGCATCATTGATGTTTTCTAAATAGCCATGAGTAATGTGTGAGATATGAACAAGCCCTTGTGTAGTTGAATCTAAAGCTACAAAAGCCCCAAAAGGTTTAATTCCTGTGACTGTTCCTTCAATAATTTGGCCTACTTGAAATTTTTCCGACATGATAACACTCCTATTAATATAAATAACTCCTACATTATAACATAGTTTTAGGAAAGGTGTATATATATTTAAAAAATATTTCATCAACTAAGAATATGAAAATTTGTAAATAAAATGTAAAATATATAAATATGTTTATAAAACCTATTATCATTAACAGGAAGATATGTTATAATGGACTGTACGATTTTAAATCGAAAAATGCTTAAAAATATAAAATGTGTTAAAAATAAGTCTAGATAGACTAAGATTTAAGGAGGAAAGTATGGATTTACATGCTCTTATTCGTGATGTAAAAGATTTCCCAAAAGAAGGGATTTTATTTAAAGATATTACAACATTACTTCAAAATGGTGAAGGGTTAGTGGCATCTGTTGATGAGATTGCTTCACACCTTGAAGGAATGGAATTTGATTTAGTAGTTGGTCCAGAATCAAGAGGATTCATCTTTGGTGTGCCAACAGCTTATAAATTAGGTAAAGGTTTTATCCCAGTTAGAAAACCAGGTAAATTACCATACCAATGTGTTTCTCAAAGCTATGATTTAGAATATGGTTCATCAACAATTGAAATGCACATTGATGCAATCAAACCAGGTCAAAAAGTTGTAATCGTAGACGACTTATTAGCAACTGGTGGAACAACAAAAGCAATGATTGACCTTATTGAAAAAATGGGTGGAGAAGTTGTGAAAGCAGTATTCTTAATTGAACTTAAAGATCTTAATGGTCGTGAGTTATTAAAAGGATACAATATTGAATCAATTTTACAATATTAGGCAATAATAAAGAAGCAAAGCATAAGATAGTGCTTTGCTTCTTTATTATTAATTATGAATTAGGCATTATAATGTTATTGGATTGGGATTAATTCTAATCAATGCATCATACTATAATTCATAAGGCGTAGTGGATGTACACATACTAAGCTTACCAGATAGAGGTATTAGAGTTTGACAAAAAATATCAACAAATGGAAATTTCGATAAGTTTATGTATAATAGCATTGAATTTTTGGGATAAGATGACTATAATATAAAATATTATAATAAGACTACATAAAGGGGGGTTGAAGATGTCAGTAGAACCAGATGAAATATATGAGAGACTAATAAAGAAAATACGTTCCTATCATCCGTCTGATAACTTGGAAATGGTAGAGCGTGCTTATGCCATTGCTAAGAAAGCACATGCCGCCCAATTTAGAAAGTCAGGAGAGCCCTATATTATTCACCCTTTAGAAGTTGCCTGTAATCTAGCAGATTTAGAACTTGATATAGAATCTATTGTAGCAGGCTTATTACATGATGTGGTTGAAGATACGGAGTATACGCTTGGCGATATTGAGCGTTTATTTAATAAAGAAGTAGCACTTTTAGTAGATGGTGTAACAAAGTTAGATAAGATTCAGTATTCAGCGAAGAATCAAAATAAACAATTACAAAAAGAAGAAATTCAAGCAGAAAATTACCGTAAAATGTTTTTAGCTATGGCACAGGATATTCGTGTCGTACTCATTAAGCTTGCAGACCGTTTGCATAATATGCAAACTTTAAAATATATGAGACCTGAAAAGCAAAAGGAAATTGCAGAAGAAACGTTAAGTATTTATGCGCCTATTGCTAACCGTTTAGGAATTTGTAAAATTAAAGCTGATCTTGAGGATTTATCACTTCGTTATATTGAACCAGAAGTTTATTATGACCTAGCACATCAAATTGCAGGAAAGAGAAAAGAACGTATTCAATATATTGAACACATCGTAGAACAAATCAAAACGAAGGTTGAAGAAGCTGGTATTGAAGCTATTATCGAAGGAAGGCCTAAGCATTTCTTTAGTATTTACAAAAAGATTGTCAACAAGAATAAAACATTAGACCAGATTTATGACCTTTTTGCCGTACGTGCGATTGTTAAAACAGTTAAGGATTGCTATGGTGTATTAGGGATTATTCACGAAATGTACACACCTATTCCAGGTCGTTTCAAAGATTATATTGCTATGCCAAAGCCTAATATGTATCGTTCGCTTCATACCACTTTGATTGGAGAAGGAGGAAATCCTTTTGAGATGCAAATTCGTACAGAAGAAATGCATCGTACAGCAGAATATGGTATTGCAGCACACTGGAAATACAAAGAAGGCAAGACCGATCAAGGGATTCAAGATAAGTCAGAAGAGAAACTGGCATGGCTTAGACAAATTCTAGAGTGGCAATGTGATATGAGTGATAATCGCGAGTTTATGAGTGCCTTAAAAGGAGATTTAGATGTATATGGCGATCAAGTCTATGTCTTTACACCAAAAGGTGAACTTTTAACTTTACCACAAGGATCCACACCAATCGATTTTGCATACCAAATTCACAGTGGTGTAGGAAACAAAATGGTAGGGGCTAAAGTAAATGGCAAAATTGTAACAATCGATTATGTACTCAAAAATGGAGATCGTATTGAAATCTTAACTTCAGGAAATTCAAAAGGGCCTAGTAGAGATTGGCTCAACATTGTAAAAAGCACACAAGCACGTACCAAAATCAATCAATGGTTCCGTAAGCAATTCAAAGAAGAAGATATTGTTAAAGGAAAAGAATTACTTGAAGTGGCAGCAAAGCAGCGAGGTTATAGTTTATCTTATTTAACAGATAATGCCGTTGTAGAAGTTATTTATAAACGTTATGGAATGAAATCCTGGGCTGATATTTGTGCTGCTATTGGTTATGGTAGTATGAAAGAACGTCAAATTATCCAAAAGCTGATTGACGAAACACTTAAGGTTAAGAAAGAACTTGTGACACCAGAACCAACACTGGATATTCAAGGAGAGCGTGAAACAGTTATTCCAAAAACACATAGACATTCAAGTGGTATTGTTGTAAAAGGTGTAGGAGACATTGCAGTACGTTTCTCAAAATGTTGTGGACCACTTCCTGGGGATGATATCATTGGTTATATTACACGTGGACGTGGGGTATCGATTCACAGAAAAGACTGTATTAATGTCATCAATATGCCACTAGAGGAACGTGAGCGTTTGATTGATGCCACTTGGCAAGATCGTAAGCAAGTACCAATTAAACGTACTTATGTAACAGAAATTCAAATAACATGTATCGATCGTATTGGTATTATTGTAGATATTTCTAAGATTTTATCAGATATGAAATTACCAGTAAAATCTTTAAATGCAAAGACTACCAAAACAAATGCTATCTTTAATGTTAAGATTGAAATATCAGATATCTATCAGTTAGAAGAATTAACTAAGAAAATAGAAGCAGTACGAGATGTACTTGAAATTATTCGTGTAAATGCATAGTTTAAAGACATGTCTTTATTTTAAACTGATTCAAATAAAGAGGCATAAACAAACTATTTTAGAGAAAGGGTGCTTATTATAACCAAGCAATCAGTAAGTTACAAGCTGAAGTTATATGAGCACCTTTTTTTATGCCAATTAAACTTTTATTAAGCGATAAGAAACATCATAATATATAGATTAGATATAAAAAAAGCCTATTTAAAAGGAATAAAGAAATTAGAGGAGAATAAACATATGAGAGCAGTGGTGCAACGTGTAACAGAAGCATCCGTAACAGTAGATGGCCAGATTGTAGGGGCTATTGAAAACGGTTTGATGGTATTAGTGGCTGTTAGAGGTGAAGATACTCAGCAAGATATGGACTATATTGCAAAGAAAATAGCAGGACTACGTATTTTTAGTGATGAGGCTGGAAAAATGAATTTATCAGTAAAGGATATTGGTGGTAAACTATTGATTGTTCCTCAGTTTACTTTATATGGTAGTGCAATTAAAGGGATGAGACCAAGTTTTACAGCATCAGGTTCGGTGGAAGAAGCAAGGTTAAAATTTGAAACCTTCGTGGAGCGCTTAAGGAAAGAAGAAGTACCAGTGGAGACAGGTGTGTTCCAGGCTGATATGAAAGTAGCTTTAGTAAATGACGGTCCTGTCACTATTTTATTAGATAGTAGCAAATTGTTTTAAAACAAATCAATCGAAAAAATTGGAGGGAATAAGATGATTGAAATTGCAAGAGGACTTTTATGTGAGGAATTAACTTATTTTTATATAGATGAAACGACAAAGCATGGATTTGTGATTGATCCAGGTACAGATGGTAAACGTTTAGCAGATTATGCAAAAGAAAAAGGCTATGTTATTGAGAAAATTTTATTAACACATGGTCATGGGGATCATATGTATGGGGCAGAAGGTTTAAGAGCAGCAACAGGTGCACCAATTGTCATGCATAAAGAAGGAAAAATTTATGCCAATGACCCAAGCTGGAATTTATCATCAGCCCTTTGTGGACAAGGAATAAGTTTTGAAGCAGATGAATATTTAGAAGATGGCGCTGAAATCGTTCTTTCTGCAAATCCTGAGTTTAAAGTAAAAATGATTCATGTACCGGGTCATACAACAGACGGCGTAGCATATTATTCAGAAAAAGAAGGCCTAGCCTTTGTTGGGGATATTATCTTTGCAGGTTCTGTAGGACGCTCAGATTTCCCAGGTGGTAATAGCCAGACATTATTTAGTGAAATTCGTAGACAGATTTTCACCTTACCAGATGAGACAGTACTATTACCAGGACATGGACCACAAACAACAGTAGTCAGAGAACGAGAAACAAACCCTGTATTTAATTTATATGAATAGGAATGAGGAAGACAGCATGATTGAATTATTATGTGAAGGCCATGAGGCAGCTTATGAACTGGGCAATGTAAGAAACTTATTTTTACCTTATGTACAAGAAGAATTAGTATTAGAAACGATTTATGATGGACAAATAGCTAAAGCATATCTAAAAAAAGAAGGAATCACCTTACAAGAAGCAGTTTATCCTGTCGTTTTAGTAAATGATGAAATTAAAGATAAAAAAGCATTAAAAGAGGCTCTTAAAAAAGCTGTATACGATACATTAAGTGCTTATACAGGTAGACAAATGCCATGGGGAATTTTAACAGGGATTCGCCCAACAAAATTAGTACATGAAGCTTTAAAATCAGGTATGAGTGATGAAGCCATTGATGCATATTTAGAAGAAGCTTATAAAGTGAGTCCAAGTAAGCGTGTTTTAATGCGTGAGGTGGCAAAACAAGAACTAGCGATTTTATCTAAGAATCAACCAAACGAAGTTAGTATTTATATTGGTATTCCATTTTGTCCAACAAGATGTGTATACTGTTCATTTACAGCTTATTCTTTAGAACAAAAACAAAAAGAAGTAGAGCCATACTTAGAGGCGCTCTTTAAAGAAATCAGTTTTGTGGCACAAGCAAAAGCAGATGTGGTGATTCGTAGTTTATATATTGGTGGCGGTACACCAACAAGCTTAAATGAAGATCAGTTAGAGAGGTTACTAACACATGTAGAGCAATCATTTGATTTAAGTCGTATTGAAGAATACACAGTGGAAGCAGGTCGTCCAGATACAATCACAGCAGAGAAACTACGTATTATGAAGGCACATGGTGTAGGACGTATTTCTATTAATCCACAAAGTATGAATCAAAAAACATTAGATGCTATTGGTAGAAAGCACACAGTAGAAGAGATTAAAGAAGTATTCCATACTGCAAGAGCGTTAGGTCATGACAATATCAATATGGATTTAATTTTAGGACTTCCAGATGAGGATGTAGAAGATGTGGCTTATACTTTAAAAGAGCTTAAAAAGTTAAATCCAGAAAATATTACAGTGCATACGATGGCCATTAAACGTGCCTCTAAGCTTAGAGAGGCACTTAGAGATGATGAGTCGATTCACCTGACAGAGGGCGATAAGATTGAAAAAATGCTTGAGCTGTGTGAACAAGAAATCACTGATATGGGACTGATGCCATATTATATGTATCGCCAAAAAAATATGCTTGGTAACTTTGAAAATGTAGGCTATGCAAAACCAGGAACAGAAGGTATTTATAATATTGAAATCATGGAAGAAGCAGAAAGCATCATTGCCCTAGGTGCAGGTGCCATTACAAAAATCGTTTATCAAAATGGAGAGCGTATCGACCGTATTCCAAATGTCAAAAGCTTAAAAGATTACATTGAGCGTATTGATGAAATGATTGAGAGAAAAAGAGAAGGCTTTGAAAAGTATCAATAATAGATGCTAAATAGAGTATTGTCTTAAAGAGCAAAGAAGAGGATTAAAGTATAGGAAATATAGACTTTAATTCTCTTTTTTTGTTGTTTAAAAATAAGTATTTGTAAACGTAAGAGGCGTTCATTGAAGTGTTATCAATCGGATAATTGGAATAGGAATAATATACAAATAAAAGGATAGACTAAAAGTAATTAAGGAAAAGGGAGGCTATAAAGATGAAAAAACGCATGCTTTTAGCTATTTTATGTGTAGGGATTCTGATTGCAAGCGGGATTACAGCATATAAATATTTTGAAGACGAAGAAAGTCCGGACTATGCTAATGAAATGTTTGTAGATAGGGGCGACATTGATGGATATGGAGCAATGTACGATTTATATACGACTTTATAAGCGAAAGACGATAGAGGTTAAGAAATGGGTCACTATAGGCGAATTAGCTGATATAGCCGCACCTTCAGAGGTAAAAAGTAAAGTGGCCACAATGAGGATATTTTGTGTGCCAGATACAAGTTGTGATGGTCGTTACATTGTGACCATTATGAATATCATAGATGAGATTTTGAAGACTTATCCTAAGGCAGATATTCAAAGTATTGGGGATCCAGATGCAGTTGTAGAGTATCATTACAAAGAAACAAAACCCAAAGACCCTATAGAATGGCTTAAGGTGATTGGGGTATGTATTATTATTTTTGCAGGTGCATTTAGTGCTATTATGGCATATAATACAGATATTTCTTTACCAGAGATGTTTATTACCATTCATCGTATGATTACAGGACAAGAAGTGGAGCAGCCTTATTTCTTAAGCATTCCATATAGTATTGGTATTTGTGTAGGTGTAATCGTTTTCTTTAATCATATAGGATTTAAGAAAATTACACAGGAGCCCACACCAATGCAGGTAGAGATGAAGAAGTATGAACAAGATGTAGAGGATTGTGAGATAGAAAGTATTACAGACAGGCGTAGAGGAGAACCATCATGATAAGTATTTGGCAAGCTGTTTTGCTTATTATACTAGGACTAGGTGCAGGATTTGTAGTAGCAGGTGGTGTTGTTGCCTTTATTTCTATCATTGGAATCATCCCCATCATGGCTTACCGAACCAAGACAACCCGTTATATGCTATGGTATGAAAACATGATTATATTAGGCAGTATCTTGGGTAGCATTTTTACCTTTTGGGAAATTAGAATTCCAATAAGCCCTTTTTTGAGTGGCGTGTTTACTTTTGCTTATGGCATTTTTATTGGTGTTCTAATTATTGCACTGGCAGAGGTGCTAGATGTATGGCCGATTATGAATCGAAGAGTTCGATTAAGAAAAGGCATTTCACTTTTAATTGTAGCAATTGCATTAGGTAAATTAGTAGGGTCTTTATGTTATTGGATTTATCCCTATTTCAAAACGATATATATACATTAAAGGAGTGACGGAAAATGGCTAATATAAATCAAGTCAAGCAAGATTATCAGCAAATTGTAGACAAACATTCGCCTAAAAATAAAGTGTTTGTAAATAGTATCAAGGCTTTTTTTATTGGAGGTATTATTTGTAGTATTGGTCAAGGGCTGACTGATGTGTATTTATTTTTGGGATTGTCTTTTTATGAATCCACTACACTTGCAACAGATAGTTTAATTTTTATTAGTTTTGTATTAACAGCATTTAATGTTTATGATGATATTGGAAAGTTTGGAGGTGCAGGTGCACTTGTACCGATTACAGGATTTGCAAACTCTATGGTCAGTGCAGCCATGGAATACAAAAAAGAAGGTTATATCTATGGCATGGGTGCTAAATTGTTTACAATAGCGGGTCCTGTTATTGTATTTGGAACCATTGCCAGTGTGGTTATAGGATTGATTTATTATTTTGTATAGGAGTGAGTTTTTATGGGACATCTAGGTAAACAAACGATTACTTATAAAACACCACCGGTTATTACATGTGCTTACTCTAATGTAGGGCCTAAGGAAGGAAAGGGTCCTATGGGCAAATACTTTGACCATGTATGTCAAGATGAATTACTAGGTCAAGATAGTTGGGAAAAAGGAGAAGCCATGCTCATTAGGCAAACCATTCAAGGTTTGCTTGACCGTGCAGGAAAAACGCCCAATGATATTCAATATATCTTTGCGGGAGATTTAGAGAATCAAGTTATTGCCAGTACTTTTGGAGTCAAAGATTTTAATATTCCATTCTTTGGACTTTATGGAGCCTGTTCGACTATGGGGGAATCTATGTGCTTAGCCAGTATGGCGATAGCAGGCGGTATGGCAGATTTAGTCATTGCAGGGACAAGCAGTCATAATGCGGCAGCAGAAAAGCAATTTCGTTTTCCACTAGAATATGCGGGACAGCGTACAGAAACACAAACCTGGACAGCTACAGCCAGTGGATTTGTGACTATTTCACGTTGTGGCAATGGACCAAAGATTACAGCAATTACACCAGGAAAAATTGTAGATTTAGGCATAAAAGATACTTTTAATATGGGTGCAGCAATGGCACCAGCAGCAGTAGATACAATTTTGACACACTTAGAAGACACGCACCAAAAACCAAGTGACTTTGATGCCATTATCACAGGTGATTTGGGAAATTGTGGTGTAGATATTGCCATTGATGTGGCAAAGAGATTGGGAACTGACTTAAGTGAGGTCTTAAAAGATTGT
>JAGAVZ010000119.1 GCA_017941635.1 Cellulosilyticum sp. | reverse complement strand
TCACTAAGTGGTCTAAAAGCTAGGATTCAAAGTAAAATTTTAGGGCATAACATTTCATACTTTATGAATAAATGTCTTGGTAATCAAGCAACTGGACAAAATAAACATCTAATATTTGGATAAATATACTTGTATTCAATTTCAATAGGGATAGTATACTTTTAACAATTTCCATATTTATCCTATATCGTAATTAAGATAAACTAGCACATGTCGTTATTATAGAAGTGTTACGATATATAATGAAAATATAAATAAGTTACTAGTATGGCATGTTCTAAACATTAAAATTAAAAATAAATCGATAGGGAAAAACAATATAATTTAAAAAATATTGAAAAAATTGATTTATAAGTTATAATTAAGGTACAAAATATATAAATAAATAAATAGATATTTTTGGTCTTGTATTGTATTATTTGCATAATGCGGTAGGGAGGTATTTAGTATGAAACAAAAACTAATTATTACCATTGGCAGACAATATGGTAGTGGAGGAAGACTAGTTGGCAAAAAGTTAGCTGAGGCATTGGGGATTTCTTTTTATAATAGAGAAATTATTGAACTAGCTGCACAACAGAGTGGAATGAGCGAAGAAGCTTTTGAAAAAGTTGATGAAACAGCAGCAAGTAGCTTATTATATTCTATTGCAACAGGAGCCTATATGTTTGGTAACTATGTTTCACCACAGGTAGATTTACCTCTTAATGACAAGCTTTTTATTCTACAATCTGAAATTATAAAGAGTGTTGCAATCAAAGAGTCTTGTGTCATTGTAGGCAGATGTGCAGATTATATATTGAAAGATCGTAAGGATGTGATAAATGTCTTTATCCACGCTAGTAAAGAAGCACGCAAACAACGTGCAATAGATGAATATGGTATTGCTGCTAATAAGGTCGAGAATTATCTCAATAAAATCGATAAGAAGCGTAGTACGTATTACAATTATTATACAGGAGAAAAATGGGGATATAGCACAAACTATCAACTCTGCCTAGATAGTAGTGTACTTGGTATTGAGGGTTGTGTACATATGATAGAAAGTTTTATACATGAACAATCAGCAAAAACTAAATAAAACTATTTTTGAAACTTTGTATGCTAGAGAGGGTAGAGAGAAGGTAAGTATTTGGGAAACTAAAATATTTACAAGCTAAGATAATTTTATGAAAACAAATACAGTACTTGTAAGAAACAGGGAATAGACAAAAATAAATATGAAATGATAGTACAATCTAAGCATTGCTGAAAGTATAAATATAGAGAAGTAATATAAGCAAGGTAAATATACAAGAAAAATAAATATATGTCATATCCTAATATAAAGTATAGGGAGAAATATACGAGAAGGAAAATAAATATACGATGTATCCTTATAGAGATTATAGGGAGAAATATACGGGAAGGAAAATAAATATACTCGTTCTTATGTGGAGTATAAGAACGAATATATGAAAGAAATAATAAATTAAGACGGCTATAAATGTAAAAATTATAGCCGTCTTGATTATATATATTATTTATTGAGTTACTTTGAAAGCACGAATGATTTCATTTAACTCATTCATATTTCTTGAAAGTTCATTAGATAAGGTTGAGAAGTGGCCCATGATATTTTGTTGTTCAGTTGCTAGACCGCTTACTTCCTCAGTAGAAGCTGCTGATTCTTCTGTTACATTGGCAATGCTACCAATTTGGTTGAGCATAACTTCTTTGAGTGAACGCATATCATTAACACTTTCATTGATATCTTGAAGTTCATTAAGCATTGAAGTAAGGATATCGATAATTTTGTGGAAGAGTGTGTAAGTTTCATGAACAACATTCTCTTGATCACTAAGGATTTGTTTAGAGTTTTGAGCAAGTTGTACAGTTATCTTCATTTTCTCTTCAATTGTACCTAATGTAGAACGAACATCTTTTGTAGATTCTTTAGATTGATCTGCTAGGTTGCGTACTTCATTAGCAACAACTGAGAATCCTTTTCCAGCCTCTCCTACACGAGCAGCTTCTATACTAGCATTTAAAGCAAGGAGATTGGTTTGACCACTGATATTATCAACAAGTACCATAATATCTTCAATATTTTGGGTAAGAGTATTTAATTCTGTAATACTATCACAGATATCATTTGTCATATGTACAGATGATGTCATTGTATTTGTTAAAGATTGTATAACAGAACTTGCACTTTCAATCATAGATTTAGCACCTTCTGTATTAGCAAGGAGTGTAGAGGCCTTTCCACCAACAGTATCCATTTGTTTAGCAAGACCTTGCATACCTTGGGTACTCTTTTGAGCATCTAGAGCTTGAATAGTTGTTCCTTGTGCAATTTCAGATACAGCAATGGCTAGTTCTTCCATATTAGATACTGATTGAGATGCAGACTGATTAAGTGTTTCACTACTAGAAATTGTATGTCCGATAACCTTTTGAGTATTAGTAATAAGTGTCTTAATATTATCAATCATGTTGTTGAAACTAGTGCAAAGAGCAGAAATTTCATCATTCCCTTGTACAGGTGCATGAACTGTTAAATCACCTTTTTCAGCTTGTCCCATGAGTGTCATTAAATGAATGATAGGTTTTGCAAAAGTATTGGCATAGAAATAGCCAAAGAAAATTGCAAGGATAACGATAGCTAAAAGTAGTAAGAAAATAAAAGTTAATGTAGCATCTAATTTTTCAGTAAGAGATGAATCCGGTGTTTGTACAATAAGTTTCCATCCATTTGTAAGCGTATTATAAGCGATTACATTATCATCGCTGTTAAAAGAAGTTAGTTCTGTAGAAGCTAAAGATTCTGGGTTAATAAATGCTGGAAGTTCTGTGATATTGCTATCTGTTGAATAAACTAAAGAAGCATTGTTATCAAGAAGATAGATGGTTGCATCTTTTAGTAGTGTTACACTGTTAATATAATCTGTAAAAGTAGAGATACGAAATCTACTTGCAATGTGATAAGTAATATTTCTACCTAAATCCTTAAATTGTTTAGTGATTAAAATATCTCCTGCTTTAAATTTTTCAGATAAAGCCCATTGAAACTCGGGAGAAGTATTTTGAGTTACATAATCAATGAGAATATTAGAAGTTATATCTCTAATAGAACCAATGACAAAATTTTGATCAGAAAAAATGATGCAGGTCTCTGTAATAGAATTTGGAGCAATCTTAGAGGTGGAAATAAGTGAATTAATACGTAACATAGCGCTTTTACGTTCTTTTTCATCAGAAGAAACCGCTTGAGTTAAGTAACCTGAACTCAGAATTGTATTGGCACCTAAATTTACAATGTCTTCTTCAACTGTGTTAATGGTTGTATTAAGGTTATTTGTAACTTGACGAACAATCTCGAGATTTAAGGTGTTGCTTGTGGTTTTTAAAGCACTTTTAGATACCATAGTATAAATAATAGATACTAGAATAAAAGGAATAAGTGCAAAACTCACAAAAGCTAAAATAAATTTTGTTTTGATAGAAGCACACTTGGGAGATGTGTTCTGTAGAATAGAATGATTTTTGTTAGAATACTTATTTGGTTTAACAAAAATATTTTTAGGAATTTTTAAGTGAGTTAATTTGAGTTTGTTTCGTTTAAATTTTATGCTTTTTGAACCCATTTAGTGAGACCTCCTTGGTAAGTATAGCTATATTTTAGCATAAGTTAACAAGAATTAAATGAAAAAATTAGAAAAATATAAAATATAAACAAAAAAAGTTAAAAAAATTTTTTGAACAAAAAAAGACTGTTTTTAAAACAGTCTTACAATATGTAGCTATTATTGTTCAATAGTAAGTTCATTTTCTAATGTAGGCTCTGTAGCAACAGAAGGAAAATCCTCTTCTTGAAATTCATCAACAAAGGGTTCATTATCCTCCATTGAATTAGATTCGATGGTTGTTGTATCTACTGTATCAGTAGAAGTAATAGATGAAAGCTCTTCACTAGAAGGTAAGTTAACTTTTTCATAGGTTGTACTAAGAGAAGCATTTTGATCATCAGATAATGCTACTTTTACAGCATCCATTAAAAGCATAGTAGCTGGGGTAGTATTACCGTTTTGAGGAAGTTCTAAAGATTGAGTAGCTGTTACATAAGTGTTGATATAGTCTACACTTGCCATCAAGTCTTCGTATAGGGTGGATGAGGTTTCAGTTAAAGCGGATAAAGAAATAGAGACAATATTATTGTCTTTAACTTCTACTACTAAATCCATGTCGGCATCGGATAAAGTAATACCAGCTATGTACTTACCATCATCGTATTCATTAGATGGCGAAAAGGTTGGAGTTGTCTTATTTTTCACAAGCAACATAGCGAATAAGGCAACTACAATAAGTAAGATTAATGCGGGGATACGTAGGTCTTTGAGTTTAAAGACCAAAAATTTTGGATTAGACATATAAGCCCTCCTTTTTAAAATTAAGACATCCTAATACATATATATGGACGAGATGGGTAAGATATGCAGAGTTTAGAAATTATTTTTAGACTTAAAAAGTGGGGGATATAGGCAGTTATTTTAATTTGTGTTACAATGTAATCAAAATTTATGAAAATCCATTTTTAGGAAAAGAAAGGATAGCCAAATGAATATTGCACAAACTATTGACCATACCTTATTAAAAGCAACAGCAACAACACAGGAGATTAAAACACTTTGTGAGCAAGCGATTGAATATAAATTCAAAACTGTATGTGTACCAACATGCTATGTAGAATTAGCAAGCGATTTACTCAAAGATACAGAAGTTGGCGTAACAACAGTAGTAGGTTTCCCACTTGGAAATGAAACACCAGCATCAAAAGCATTCCAAACAAAAGAAGCTGTTTTAAATGGTGCAACAGATATCGATACAGTAATCAATATCGGTGCTTTAAAAGAAGGTAGATACGATTATGTACAAGCTGATATTGAAGCAGTAGTTAAAGCTGCTAAAGAAGCGAAAGAAGATACAATCGTAAAAGTAATTATCGAAGTATGTTACTTAACACCAGAAGAAATTGCAAAAGCTACAGAATTAGTAGTGGCAGCAAAAGCTGATTTTGTAAAAACATCTACAGGTTTTGGTACAACTGGTGCAACACTAGAATCAGTAGAAATTATGAGTAAAACTGCAGCAGGTAGAATTGAAGTAAAAGCAGCTGGTGGAATCAGTGATGCTGAAATGGCAGAAAAAATGATTAATCTAGGTGCGACAAGACTTGGTGTAAGTAAAAGTATTGCAATCGTAACAGGTCAAAAAGTAACTGACGGTTCATACTAATTTAAAGTAATATAAAAAACTTAACTCCATAGTAAGAAAAGTTCAAATCTTCTTCTATGGAGTTAAATTTTGTCAATAATTACACTAAGATACGTTGAAAAAAATTCCGGTGTAAAGTATAATTCAAAGTATATAAAAGAGACGAAATATTAATGTATTTTTTATAAAGAAATAGAGGGAAAGGGTGACTTATATGAATCAATCAGTATTGTTAGATGTAGGGACAGGGGAAGTTGAGGTTATTGTCTTTCTAGTTAACAATCACAGATACTGTGTTAATGTATTAAAAGCAAGAGAAATTATTCAACTTACAGATGTAAGACCAGCTACAGATGCAAATAAAAGTATTTTAGGTATTACAAATGTACGTGATAAAGTTATGACAGTTATCGATTTACGTTACATATTAGATAAAGAACAAACAGAAAATGTACAAGGTAAAATGGCACTTGTATGTGAATTCAATAGAAAACAAGTGATGTTTGCTGTAGATAGTATCGAAGGTATTCACCGTGTAAAATGGTCTGATATTACAAAACCAGATCCATTATTAAAAGGTGGGTTATCAGTAGGAAATATTTTAACAGATAACGGTATCTTATTATTATTAGACTTTGAGAAAATTATCACAGATATCTCCAAAGAAGATAACCCATACGAAAAAGGAAAAAGTGAAATCGTACTTAAAGCAGAACGTGCTACAAAGAAAATTTATATGGCAGACGATTCAAAAACAATTCGTACCTTATTAAGAGAAGTACTTTCAGCTGCTGGATATAAAGATATACATACATTTGATAATGGTAAAGAAATTCTTGAAGCTTTAACAGAGATTAAAGAAGCAAGAGGGTTAGATTATAAAGAAGATGTTGATTTAGTAATTACAGATATCGAAATGCCAATTTTAGATGGTCATAGTGTGACACGTCGAATCAAGGAAGACCCTATTTTAGGACAACTTCCTGTTATCATCTTCTCATCATTAATTACAGATGACCTATATCACAAAGGTGAAACTGTAGGTGCAAATTGTCAAATCAGTAAACCATCTATCCATGAGTTAGTAGATGCAGTAGATACATTAGTATTTTCATAGAAGGACAATCATTGAAAATAATAGAGTAATTAAGGAGGGGAAAAACCTCTCCTTTTTTCTTTGATAGTCTTGTCATAGTTTTTTAGGATGTCCTTAAAGTGTACTACGATATACTTTATCGAAAGAAAGAAAGGAAAGTAAATAAAAGAGAAAATCCTTGATAAAGAGTACCCTTATGGTGAATTTTAGTCTTGACTAAAGGGTAAAGTTTGATACAATAGAAACTAATATAAAACATCAATGAAGAGAACGAGTATAATCTTACATTTCAGAGAGTAAGCCCTGGCTGAAAGCTTACACAAGATTAGAAGACATCTCGGAGAGTGCTCTTGAAATCATAGTAGGGAGTGACGGTTAAGCCTCGTTATCGGCTGAATGAGTGCAAAGTGGATTTGAGATGGGTTACACATGAACTGAAAATGCAGTGGATGTATAGCTCAGATTATTAGTAAAGAAACACTTTGAAACAGGGTGGCAACACGGCAAGATCGTCCCTGACAATATGTCAGTGGCGTTTTTTTATGCAAAAAAGTGTACCATCATATATTTTTGTTAATACTATTAATAATACAAGCTCTAAGAAATGAGATAAATAAGTCCGTTTCTTATAAGAGAATGAAAGGAGTCTACCATGGAACTTCGTGCCTTAAAAGGAACCAAAGATATCTTTGGCGATGAAATGAGAAAATGGTTACAAGTTGAAGAAATCATTCGCGGTTTATGTGATGATTTTGGATTTAATCAAATTAGAACACCAATGTTTGAGTATACAGATTTATTTGCAAGAGGTGTAGGTGATACAACAGATATCGTTAATAAAGAAATGTATTCTTTCGTAGACAAAGGTGAAAACCGCATTACTTTAAAACCAGAAAGTACTGCAGCAGTTGTGCGTGCATTCCTTGAACATAATATGTATGCAGATACACAACCAACTAAACTTTACTACATCTCTCCAACATTTAGATATGAAAGACCACAAGCAGGACGTCAAAGACAATTCCACCAATTTGGTGTAGAAATGTTTGGTAGTGAGTCGCCAACAGCAGATGCAGAAATCATCTCAATCGGTCACACATTACTTAAACGTCTTGGTATCAAAAAAGTGGAACTTCACATTAATTCACTTGGATGCCCAGATTGTAGAAAAAGATATAATGAGACACTTAAAGCTTTCTTAGAAGAAAAGAAAGAACACCTTTGTCCATTATGCCAAGAAAGAATGGAAAAAAATCCACTTCGTGTTCTTGACTGTAAAAATCCAGAGTGTCAAGCACACTTACAAAATGCACCAACAGTACTTGAAACTTTAGATGAAGAATGTACAAACCACTTCAATCAAGTTCAAGAATTACTTAAAGCAATGGATATTCCATTCGTAGTAGATGCTGGTATTGTACGTGGACTTGATTACTACACAAGAACTGTTTTTGAATTCGTTTCTAACGATATTGGTGCACAAGGTACAGTATGTGGTGGTGGACGCTACGATAAATTAGTAGATGAAATCGGTGGCAAACAAGTACCAGCTGTAGGTTTTGGTGCAGGTATGGAAAGATTAATTCTTGTAAGGGATGCTGAAAACAATGCACCACTTGAGCCAGCTACAAGAGATATCTTTATTGGATATCGCGGTGATGCAGCCATGATGGAAGCGTTCAAATTAGTAAACAGCCTTCGTCAAGTAGGTATCAGTGCTGAAATTGACCATCTTCAAAGAAGTATCAAAGCACAAATGAAATACGCTAACAAAATTAATTCTCGTTACTCAATGATTATTGGGGAAAGTGAATTAGAAGAAAGAAGCGTAAGACTTAAAGAAATGGAATCAGG
This sequence comes from Cellulosilyticum sp., assembly GCA_017941635.1. GTDB lineage: Bacteria > Bacillota > Clostridia > Lachnospirales > Cellulosilyticaceae > Cellulosilyticum. The sequence goes on along the minus strand of JAGAVZ010000119.1, from coordinate 8,743 downwards.
TAATGAAGTAACTATTCCACTTGATCAATTTGTACAAGTATTTAAAAATATGCTTGACGTATAAGGAACACTAAGAGCATCTTAAATAAGACTACTTAAAGGTTTGAAAAATATTTTTACCGAAATAATTTGGATAAACCTATAAGGAAGAGAGATGCGTATAGTTAGGTTAAATAGGGTGAATAGAGTTAATATAAATAATATGATTTTTATTGAAGCTTCATCTATTTAAATAGATATCTAGAAAGAGGTTTAGGCTTTCTAGAAAATAATATAAATGTAAGTTGTTACATTTGAGACATAAGGGCATTAGGAGGAAAAGCAAAATGGCAGAATCAATGCAAGGTTTAAAAAGAACCCACCGTTGTACAGAGCTTAGCGCAGCAAATGTTGGGCAAGAAGTTGTTGTAATGGGATGGGTACAAAGAAGAAGAAATTTAGGACAAATCTTATTCATCACACTTCGTGACCGTACAGGTTTACTCCAATTATCTTTTGGTGAACACACAGATAAAGAAGTATTTGAAAAAGCTGAAACACTTAGAAGTGAATATGTAGTTGCTGCAAGAGGTATCGTAGTATCTCGTGGTACAGATAGCAACAAATCAATGAAAACTGGAGATATCGAAATCGATGTAAAAGAGCTTCGTATTCTTTCTGAAGCAGAAACAACACCATTCGAAATCCTTGAAAATATTGATACAAAAGAAGAACTTCGTTTAAAATATCGTTACTTAGACCTTAGAAGACCAGATATGCAAAAAAATCTTATTCTTCGTAGTAAAGTAGCTCAAAGTGTAAGACGTTTCTTAGAAACAGAAGGATTCCTTGAAATCGAAACACCAATGATGACAAAATCAACACCAGAAGGTGCACGTGACTACTTAGTACCATCTCGTGTACACCCAGGTAACTTCTATGCATTACCACAATCACCACAGTTATTCAAACAATTACTTATGGTATCTGGTTATGACCGTTACTTCCAAATCGTAAAATGTTTCCGTGATGAAGACCTTCGTGCAGACCGTCAACCAGAATTTACACAAATCGATATGGAGCTTTCTTTCGTAGATGCAGATGATGTTATGAGCATCAATGAAAGATTAATCCAAAAAGTATTTAAAGAAACAATGGATGTAGATGTAGAACTTCCAATCCAAAGAATGACATACAAAGAAGCTATGGACCGTTTTGGTTCTGATAAACCAGACCTTCGTTTTGGTGTAGAACTACAAGACTTAACAGAAGTAGTTAAAGGTTGTGGATTCGCAGTATTTGAAAACGCTATTGCTAATGGCGGTACAGTAAGAGCCATTAATGCAAAAGGTATGGGAGACTTAGGTCGTAAACAAATAGATAGCTTAGTTAAATATGGACAAGACTTCGGTGCTAAAGGTGTAGCTTGGCATCAAATCAAAACAGATGGTGAAGAAAAATCTTCATTTGCTAAATTCTTAAATGAAGAAACATTAGCAGCAATCAAAGAAAAAATGGGTGCTGACAAAGATGACCTTATCTTAGTAGTAGCTGACAAACCATCAGTTGTATTTGCAACACTTGGTGCACTTCGTCTTGAAGTAGCTAGAAGATTAGATTTAATCGATAAAAATGCATTTAGATTTGTATGGATTACAGAGTTCCCACTTCTTGAGTATGATGAAGAGTCAGGGCGTTATGTAGCAATGCACCACCCATTCACAATGCCAATGGAAGAAGACCTTGAGCTAATGGAAACTAACCCAGGCGCGGTAAGAGCAAAAGCATATGACTTAGCGCTTAACGGTTGTGAACTTGGTGGAGGAAGTATCCGTATTTACCAAAACGATATCCAAAGAAGAATGTTCAACCTTCTTGGATTTACAGATGAACAAGCAGAAGAACGTTTTGGCTTCTTATTAAATGCATTCAAATATGGTGTACCACCACACGGTGGTTTAGCATTCGGTCTTGACCGTATGATTATGCTTATGTGTCAGGCTGATAGCATCCGTGACGTTATTGCATTCCCTAAAGTAAAAGATGCAAGCTGCTTAATGACAGAAGCACCAGGAACAGTTGACCAAAAACAATTAGATGAATTATTTATCTCAATTGTAGAGCCAAAATCTGAAGAAGAAACAACAGAAGAATAAAAGCATATGTAATTTTACAGTAGTTTAATATAAATACACCCTATTTCCCGAACATTAAGAGAAGTATTAAAGATGTAAGGAGATAGGGTGTATTTTAGTAATCCAATAAGAAGGGATTATAAACACTATACTTTATAATACGAGGAAGTATATAAATGTACTAAAGGATAAAGTAGGGGAGAGTCATATGATTCATATTACATACAAAGAAAATAAAATTACAGTTCAAAATCAAGATGAACTCTTAAAAAAGCTAGAAGAAATAGTGTATAGTGCTGATAAAAGTAATGCCTTTTGTATGATAGAAGATTTAGATTTTACATTAGAGATTTGGTTGATTCATCAAAAAAGAGAATGTATTCTTTTATACATACCAAAGGATGAAAGAGACGATTGTTTAATAAGCTGTTGTGGGGATAGAGAAAAAATAAACAATCCAGTAATCAACATAGGTATAGGAAATCATACCATTATGTGTAGTGATTATAGTATACTACCTACAAGTAATGCATTAAAAAATATCAAAGATTTATATAGTGGTGTAGAAATAGATAAAAATAAAAATTGGTTCAGTTATTAAAGGGTAATTTGACTACAATATAACTAAGAAAATTTTAAACGGGAAATGGGGCCTAATGATGAAGAGTGTTATTATTAATACGGTGAGTGTTACGACGCATTTTGGATGGAGAGATATGATTAGATCGTTTGGGTATCAACAGGAGTTACTTTTGAAAGAATATAAGGAGTTAATTTGTACGGATTCTGGGAAGGCATGGTCTAAAGGAAGTATATCATCTGAAACCATGTTAAATGATGTAAAAATAGAAAATATAGATATAGCACAGAAATTAGAGGGAATGATTAGCAATATAGGAATTTTGGAAAAGCAAGCCATAGAGACAGAAAAGTGGATTGCATTATTAAAGCAAAGAGGATATAAAGTATATCTATGCACGAGCTTTCCCATGACAGGTATAAGAGGAAGATTACGGGATTTAGCTATTGAGTTAGCAGAAGTAGATGGACAACTTGTGTCAGAGTATAAGAATATGGATACACTAAGTCCAGATAGTTATAGACGTCTATTACAAATGTATGGTTTAAAAGCTGAGGAATGTATATTTATAGATGACCATATGGAAAATATAGAGGCTGCAAAAGCTGAAGGAATGCATACTATTATCTTTAACAGCTATGAAGAAGCAACAGATGAAATTGATAGATGGATGAAGGAAAAGGTATTTGAAGAGTGCACTGATTAAAGAAAGTAAGTTGATTAAAATAATATCAGACTAGAATAATAAACTAAATAGAAAAGGTGACAAGATGGAAATAGAAAGAAGATTTATTGTTTCTGCATTCCCAAAAGACTTAGAAGTTTTAAGAAAAGCAGAAGTAAAACAAGGTTATATTAGCACAGGAGAGCCGGAAGCTAGAATTAGATGGACAAAAGATGAACATAAGACAACCTATAAACTAGCATTTAAAACAGATGGCACTTTAGCACGAGAAGAAGTGGAATTTGATATTAGTGAAGAAAATTACACAAATCTAAAAAGGCTTTTAAAAGGTGATATGATTACTAAGGATTATAGGGTATATGCCTTAACTAATAACTTACGCTTAGAAGTTTGCAAAGTAGATGCAGGCATGCCAACAGAATATATGTATGCAGAGGTGGAGTTTGAAAGTATAGAACAAGCTAGAGCCTTTGATGTAGCTCATATTCCGTACTTTGTAAAAGAAGTAACAGAAGATCGTTCTTATAATATGAAGAAATATTGGGATAGAACTAGAGGTTAAAAAGATAGGGTGGTATCGCAAAATGCAATACCACCCTTTTTAACGAAGTAACTTAATGCGTATCAATGATTTCTTGAGGGCTTTTATCTTGATAATCTTCAAAGAAAACTCCGCAGATTTCACATTTGGTATCTGCGTGTTTGACTAAGCGATTGCCACAAGAAGCACATTCGTATAAGCCGTTATGTAGAGGTGTTTTAATATTTTGATGGGTGCTATAATAGGTATCGATTTTAGCATCTTGCCTTAGTTCAATAGCTAGATGAATAAAAAAGAGAAGTAAAATAATAGCTCCTATGCCAATAGAAAGCATTATGAATAAAGAGAGAATAGCATGAGGGAAAATCATATTCACAAGTTTTATACATAGAGGAATAATAAAAGCAAAAATACATCCAATCCCAATTACTTTTCCACCATAATGAATGGAATTAATTTTTTTCATTCTAACACCTACCTTTTGGTCATAGCATTATTAAATAAACATTGTATTGATTAAAAAATAACTTTTATTCTGGGAATAGTTAATAGTTTATATCAATTTATATAAGAAATAAAGAGAAAATTCCTGACATTTCATGATAATGCATAGCGTTTTGGAGGAATTTAGAAAGGAATGAGTATATAGAAACATTGACCATTGATAGGCAAGTGTAGTACCCTAAATAAAGAAAGTTTTTTGTATATAATTTTAAATCATAATGGAGAAAAAGATATGACATTAAGTGAAGGCGAAAGAGGTACGATTTATAATGTCCTAGAAGTTCATGCAGAGATAAGCATTGAAAGACGTCTTGCGGCTTTGGGGCTGATTAGTGGAACAAAAGTGACCCTTTTAAATAAGAAGAAAAAGGGTGCAGTCATCTTTTCTGTAAGAGGAACCAGATTTGCTATTGGAAGGGCAATAGCAGATGGCATCTTAGTGGAGGTGGCGAAGTAATGAAAGAAGAATTAAATATTGGATTTATTGGGAATCCAAACTGTGGAAAAACAACACTATTTAACGCTTATACAGGGGCTAAGCTTAAAGTAGCGAACTGGCCAGGTGTAACAGTGGAAAAAAGAGAAGGTGCCATGAAATATCATGAGCATGTCTATAAATTAGTGGATTTACCAGGGATTTATAGTTTAACTTCTTATACAATGGAAGAAAAGGTATCTAGAAATTATATCTTAAGTGATGATGTGGATGTGATTATTGATGTAGTCGATGCTTCAGCACTAGAGAGAAATTTATACTTAACCTTACAGCTCATTGAACTTGGTAAACCAGTGGTTCTTGCCCTTAATATGATGGATATTGTAGAAGAGCGTGGTATGGAAATTGATTTGCATAGATTACCAGAAATGCTTGGGATTCCAGTAGTAGGGGTATCTGCAAGAAAGAAAACAGGGCTAGAAATTCTCATGCATGCTGCCGCACATCATAGTGAGATGAAACGACCAGATAAGATTGTGCATCAACATAAAATAAGAAAAGAAAGTCAGCACAAACATAACCATCATGAAGAATATGCGATGGTGTATAGTGATGTGATTGAAGATAAAATTGATTTAATTAGTGAAGAATTAGAAAAACAATATCCAGAGCTAGTGAATTTAAGATGGTATGCCATTAAGCATTTAGAGATGGACCAAGAAATACAAGAGAACTATCCAATAGATATGCCAGAGGTTATTGATAGAAGCTATGAAAAGGATATTATTAATGAAAAGTATGATTTTATTGAAGAAATCATAGAAGAAGTAGTAGTCAATAAAAGCAAAAAGGTAGCTAAGACAGATAAAATTGATAGCCTATTAACGCATCCGTTTTTAGGGCTTCCTATTTTCTTAGGGGTTATGGCAATTGTATTCTTCTTAACCTTTACAGTAGGGGATTTCTTAAAAGGTTATTTAGAAATAGCATTAGATTGGATTTCCTCAGGAACATTAAGTGGGCTTGAAGCGTTAGGCACACACCCAATGCTTAATTCTCTCATTGTAGATGGGATTATTACAGGGGTTGGCGGTATTTTAACATTCTTACCAAATATCTTTATTTTATTCTTAGCCCTTGCATTCCTTGAAGATAGCGGCTATATGTCTAGGGTAGCTTATGTCATGGATGGCATTATGGGCAAAATTGGTCTTTCAGGACGTGCCTTTATTCCAATGCTATTAGGTTTTGGCTGTACAGTTCCAGCTATTATGGCATCTAGAGCATTAGAAAATAGAAGAGACCGTTTTAAAACGATTCTGATTACACCGTTTATGTCTTGTAGTGCGAGATTACCAATTTATGTACTATTCTCTGAAATGTTCTTTGGAGATCAGGCGATGCTAGTGGCATATTCTATGTATGTATTAGGTATAGCAGTGGCTATTTTAGTAGCCTTTGTGATGAGTCGATTAGATAAGAAACAAGAAGACAATATGCTCCTTATTGAGTTGCCAGAATACAAAGCACCAAATGCAAGAAGTATTGCAATTTATGTATGGGAAAAAGTAAAAGATTACTTAACAAAAGCAGGAACAACGATTTTTGTGGCATCTGTGATTATGTGGGTGATTTCTAATGTTGGTTTCACAGGATTTGTAACAGATATGGGAGATAGCTTTGCTGCTAATATTGGTAAAATATTAGTACCAATCTTTGCGCCAATTGGACTTGGCCATTGGCAAATCGTTGTAGCCCTTATTTCTGGTATTGCAGCTAAAGAAATTGTTGTCGCAAGTTGTGGCGTGCTATTTGGTATTGGCAATATCAACTCTGAGCAAGGCATGAGTGATATGGTAGCTGTTTTAGCAGGAGTAGGCTTTGGAGCAGCTAATGCGTATGCACTGATGACCTTCTGTTTACTTTATGTACCATGTGCAGCTGCTATTGCAACAGTCAAAAAAGAAACAGAAAGCAGAAAGTACACATTATGTGCAGTAGGCTTCCAATTAGCAGTAGCATGGGTGATGGCATTTATCGTATATCATATTGGAAGGATGTTCTAATTTTATTTTACTTTATATAGAAGAAATGCAATAAAGTTTATATTGAATAAAATACCTTGTGATTAAGGAAATACAAGAAGTATCATAAACCAAGTCGATTGGTGGGTGATACTTCTTTTTTATTTGGATACAGCTTATAGTGGAGCAATGTTGGAAATATAAAGGAAGAAATTCTTACAAGTTCATGACATTCTACGAAAAAAGTCATTAGAGAGACACAAGCTTACGATAAAATAAGTAGTAAGATTAGAGCAATCAAAAGTTTATTGTACTTATATTATCCTTGTTGTAATAGAAAATTAGTATTTATGAGTATGTGTGATTGAAGAAAGGAGTAAGGCAGACAGAAGGATGAAAAGAAGATGCTGCCTAGTAATAAATATGGAAACAATTAAAGATATTAAAGAATTAAAGAGAAAATTAGAGCGTTGGAGTAATGGCTCGGTTGGATTAGTTCATACAAGAGGACCGCTTAATGAGGGACATATTGAAATGATTAAGGCGGCAAGAAAGGAAAACTTTTTTGTAGTTGTGTCTAATATAGTCCTTCAAAGAGAATTTAATGATGTCAAAGAGTATGAACTCTACCCTAGATACTGCGCGGAGGATGAAAGAAAAGCAACTCTATCAGGTGCAGATTTCTTTTTTGTACCAGAAGTAGAAGCTTTTGAATGTATGGACTCAGTAATAGGGATTAAAATCAAAGATCATTTAAAGGAAGAGCTTAATGGACAAGGAAGACCACACTATTATGAGGAACAGTTAACAACTCTAGTGAAGCTCTTTAATATAGTTGAGCCAAAGAATTTTTATATGTGTGATGAAGACTTGCAACAAGTATATTTCATAGAAAGGGTTTTAAAGCAGCTACATTATGATTGCAATCTAAAGGTGTTGCCAGCTATAAGAGATGAGAATCAGTTACTCTTAGATAGTCGAAAAGAATATCTCAAGCAAGATGAAAAGAATCAAGTGAATAGGCTAGGTAAGATTTTTGCTAAAGCACAAACAGCCTATGCAAAGGGGATGACCAGCAGCAGAAAGATTAAGTGGCATGTGGAAAATGAATTATCAGATTTATATTTATGCCAATTGGAATTTGTGGAGATTGTAGAGCCGGAGCGTTTAAGAAAAATAGAAACGATTATTAATGAGGCTATTTTGATGATTGGTGTGAAGGTAGGAAAAATTACGATTTATGATTATGTGCGATTGAAGAAAGAAATTAATTAAGTGTTGAAATAAAAATATCAAGATAGAATACAGATTAATCGTCTTTAAGCTTGATTTATTAAAAATACATCTAAAATATATTAAGAGCAAATAAATAAAATGATGAAAGTATCATCTTATATATATGAAAAAAGTTTTTGTCTACTTATTAAAAAGCGAGATTTATTAATATAAAAAGTTAAGCTATACTAAGAAAAGTGCTAAAAAATTAACAATATATTGTTAAAAACTTATCTTAACACGTTTATTGACCTGGATAATAAAAAAATTCATATCTTGCGAATTTTTCAGAAATTTTTGTTGATTTTTGATTTGGGTTAGTGTTTAATAGGGTATAACACAAAACTAATGAATAAATGGAAAATGGAGGGGAGTATGAGGATGGATACTTTAAAATGTATGGAAGAGTGTTTGGATGAAGCATTAATGCAAAAAATTGATGCTACACTTGCCAAGTATAATTCTAATCCTTCAAAACTCTTAGAGATTTTGTTAGAAGTACAAAGCCAAGTGGAGGGACAATATATCTCTAAAAAAGTGGCTTACTATATTGCGGAGGCCCTAGAGATTAAGGCAAGTCGTAT
>JAGAVZ010000118.1 GCA_017941635.1 Cellulosilyticum sp. | reverse complement strand
TAAGCTAGGTGGTAAACCTATGATAATGGCTGGTATGGCTAATACTGCTATGGGAATTATCATTACTGGTGAAAAGATTAAGATTGGAAAAGATGATTTAAAATCTTATCAAAATCAAATTACAATAGATTTGCTTGAATGTAGACGCTATTTTATTGAAGAGTTCATTAGAGCTTATAAAATCACAAAGTCACATGGTCAGGCTAATAGATTAGCTTTAGAGTTTACATTAGAGCACTATGGATTAAATGAAAAAGTTGCTTAATTGAGTATCTGTATTTTATATAGGTACTCTTTTTATATTACTGCTATTCCTTAATCATAACAGAATGGCACTCAGGAAAAAAGTTACTCCTTTGTTTATGAGCTATGGGTATTACCTATGGCTCTCTTATTATATTCAAAAGGAGAGAAGAAAAAGTATGAATAAATATGGATTTGTAACAAGAGCAATAACAAATTATGAGAAAAAGATAGTTAGTTTTATAGCATTACTTTTGGCTTTGAATATGTTTATTTAGGTGATTATATGTACAAGTATTGTAGATATTGTATGGAAACAGTGGATATAAGGAATCATATTTGTCCAAGTAAACCTAAACCAAAAGTAAATTATAAAGCTAAAAAAGAAAATCAAAGTGATAAAACTGCTAGAGAAAATCGCTTCTATAGTTCGAGGGCATGGCAGACAGTGAGGTTATCGGTACTTGTTAAAGCAAGGTATAAGTGTTATGTAGCAGAGAAGTTAGGTGAGCTTTCTGTGGCTTCGAGTGTACATCATATCGAATATATCTCAGAAGCTTGGGAGAAGAGATTAGACATTGATAATCTTATTCCAATCAGTGCTCATTATCACAAGCTTATACATAAGCTCAATATAAATTCAAAAGAAAAATTAGAAAAATTTATTGAAGATTTAAAAAGAGAAAAGGAAACTGGAGAATATAAAATTCTCAGTGAGCTTTAGAAAAAAATATTAATAGATACCCCCGATAAGGTTTGATTTAAATATGGGAAAACAAAGAGGACGAAAGGGCATGAGTTCTCATAACAAGCCCCGAAAACAGACTAAAAGGGGTACGTTGAAAAATAGGTGGAAGGAGGTATTAGTATTATGAGTAGACCACCGAAACCAACAAATTTACTTAGCTCAAATATGAGCAAAGAAGAAAAAGAAAAAAGAATCGAGAATGAAAAGAAGTTACAAGGTGATACTATTTTAACTGATATTCCACCTGATAACTTAGATACTTTAGGAAGAAAGTATTATAGGTTAATTGTTAGAAATTTTCCTGAAGGTATATTAAATGTACTTGATGGATTTACAGTAGCAATAGTTGCAGATGCTTTAGCTAAAATGCATCAATGTCAAGAAATTATTAAGAATGAAGGTTTATTGACAGTTTATACAAATAAAGCTGGAGCAGAAAATGTATCGGAACATAAAGCAGTAGCTATCTATAACAAATATGCTCAACTATATAATACTTATTCATCAAAGCTTGGAATGAACCCAAGTGATAGAGCACGACTTGCAATGCTTAATGTAAGTGATGAAGAAGATGAAATTTTAAAGTTACTTAGAGGTGATTCATAAAGATGTTAATGATAACTAATTATGATGAACTTATTGGTTACAGATGGGCAAAAGATGTTGTAGAAGGTAGATTTGTAGCTAATAAATGGGTAAAGCTTGAAGCAAAAAAGTATATTGATAGATTGGAGAGTCTACAACATAAAGATGACTTTCAATATTACTGCAGTAAGAAAGAGAAGGATATAATTTATGGATTATTACATTTTATAAACTTTGGTACTGGATTTTATGCTGGAAAACCATTTATAGAATATGCAACTGGTTATCAGATGATGGTTATAGAAAATACCTTCCTTTGGTTAAACAAAGATTCTTCAATTAAACAAAGAATGATAGAAGAAATATATTTGCAATTGGGGCGTAAGAGTAGCAAAAGCGTTTTGTGTAGTATTATAGAAATTCTAATTATGCTTAGAAGTTCGCAATTCTCACAAAATGCAATTTGTGGATTAACGAGGGATATAACATCTCTTATAAAAGCTGATATGGAAAAGATACTTAGAAATAGTCCTAAGATTGGAAAGTATTTTAAAATTCAAAGAGATAAGATTATTTGCACCATAAATGATTCTACTTGTAGGAATCTATCAGGTGATGCAAATAATGGTAATGGACTTTTATTACAAACTTTTATCTTTGATGAATGTGGTAGTTTACCTGACCAAGAATTAATTGGAGTTATGAAATTATCTCAAATGTCTACAGAGAATAGATTAGCTATGTATATTTCAACTAGCTATGATATGGAAATATCGGCTTGGTTTGAAATGATAGATTGGTATAAGAAAGTTCTAGATAGAGCTATTGAAGATAATGGAAAGACAATGGGATTAATATTTGAGCTTGATGAAGATGATGATTATACTGATGAAAGTTGTTGGATTAAGGCTTCACCACTTCAAATGACATTAGAAAATGGTAGAGAATTTTTAAGAAGTGAGTTTCAGAAAGCAATAGAGATTCCATCAAAGATGAGAGAGTTCAGGATAAAAATTTTGAATGAAAGATTACCATCTGCAAAGGTAGAAAGCTATATTCCTATTTCTTATATAAAGGAATGTGTAATACCTAGAAATGATTTTAGCTTCAAGGGTAAAAATGTATATGTTGGAATAGATGCTTCAATCTCAAGTGACAATACAAGTGTTAGTATAGTTTGTATTGATAAAGGAAAAATTTATGTAAAGTCTATGTGCTTCATTCCTGAAGGTAGAATCATGGAGAAATCAGTTAAAGAGAAATGTGATTATCGTAGGTTTATCCAAGAAGGCGATTGCATTGCTTGTGGTGATTTAACAATCAATTATAGTGTACTTGAGGATTATGTAGCTAATATCGAGAAATCATTTGGTTGTAAAGTT
>JAGAVZ010000117.1 GCA_017941635.1 Cellulosilyticum sp. | reverse complement strand
ACTGGTAAGACTACTGATCTTCTTGGTGCTTCCTCTGCTGTCTTATTAAATGCAGTTAAAGTACTAGGTGGCATTGATGATCCAATTCATCTTATCTCTCCTTACTTTATTGAACCAATTCAAGCCCTAAAAACAGATTATCTAGGTAGCAAAAACCCTCGCTTACATACAGACGAGGTTCTGATTGCACTTTCTATGTGTGCTGTTACTGACCCAAATGCGAAATTAGCATTAGAACAACTGCCAAAATTAGCTGGTTGCCAGCTACACACTACTGTAATCTTATCGCCTGTTGATATGAAGACTTTCAAAAAACTTGGCATTGAATTTACCAATGAAGCAGTTTATGAAAATAAAGAACTTTAATTCTTTATTAATTAAATAAATTTTGTCATAATATAACGCGTATCCACCTTCAATTAAAAATTGATAATGTAATACGCGTTATATTTATTTTCAATTTATACACTTATGCTCAGTATAGCACCTGCAACTCCGTAAAACATACTTATATGCTTTTATACCAACTTATATCCCTAAATAACATTAGCACATAGTCTTCTATCTGAAGTTGTCTGTATTTAATTCTTTCTATTCATCTGCCACATATACATCATGGATTTCTTGTTAGATTGCACCCATTCTGAGTGCACAAAAAAACTGGCCACTTATATTAGTGTACCAGTTTCTCATAGTTATCTTTTTTCATATGCCTTTACTGCTTTACTATATTCCTCATGATCTGCAATCTCTTCTATAATAACATCTCCATCTTCAGCATTATAATAACGATAAATATATACGCCTTCTTGGATTTCATCATCTTCAATTAAAGATACAGCCATATATGTTTTTCGTCTTACCTCAAAAGTATCTATAATTGCAAACTCTCTCTCTGTTCCATCTGATACTGGAATGCTGACTACTTCATATTCATTCATTATATTGTCTCCTATTATTACACGTAATTATTTAAGTAACATTATATTCTAGGGTAAAAGCTATTGCAAGGATACGTAGGCAGATTGGCAACTCAAACACTATCTTAATAAGCTATTTCTATTTTTCAAAGATTATATTACCTATCATAGTTCTATCATTAGATGCACCTGAAGTCCAGCCTATTTGATGCTCACGAGTTTCCTTATCATTGTCGTTGTAACAAATACTTAGTCCTAATTCTAATGTACTATCTACCACAATTGGGTTTTTATTAATAAAAATTGAGTCATCTATTTGATCTACATAAATCATCATTTCATAATTAATCACACTACCGCTATGGTCTATTGCTAAATGCGTATTTTCTTTATTGGCAGCTACTGAAAGTTCTCCTTCTTTTGCACCTACTACCCATTTTACAAATTGCTCTGCAATGCCGTCTCTTGAAAAATCCAATGCCATTTCCAAACAATCTGCATGATACCATTTACCATCACTAGGAATTTTACTCTTGATGACATCATCCTCTATAGATGCTGCAATATAAATTGCATTCGGCTCCTTTTCATTCCAGCCAATATATACTGTGCCTGAAAAATCCTCTTTACTTGGCAATTCATCTCCTACATCTTTTAACTGATTCAATTCTATTTTCTCGCTATTTTTCCATTCATCCAATTTACCATCTAGTTTTAACTCAATCTGACTTGCTTTATAATTTATTCCGTTTTGTTTTCTAGCTTCTACATTTAACCACTCAGGATTCGTGATGGAAGTAATCAGAACTTCACCTTCTTCTCCAGTTAAATTGACATACAAAAAGTCTGCTATTTGATTAATGAGCTCCTCGTATCTTGTTGTAAATACATGTCCTAATCCCTCCATCTTATACAGGGTATTTTGAACGCCTTTTTTATCTAGTTTTTTCTTAAGTTTTTCGCTATCTGAAAACTTAACAGATGTATCTTCTGTTCCATGTAACATCAGGCAAGGTGCATCTTGGCTAGATACTTTACCAAAGCAAATATTTCCTCCTGCAATATCGATTACCCCAAAAGGCCTATATGTATCAAAAATCTCATAGTCTGATTTATTACTATATGCTACTTCAAGTGCCAATAATGCACCCGAAGAATAGCCACCAACCGCTACAAACTGATTATCCACGCCATACTCCGTAGCATGCTCAGCAACCCATTCTCTTGCTATCGCAACATCACTACACGCTTTTTTCAGTGCTGAATAATTTCCTTTATCTGAAAGCCTATAATTTACATTAAAAACAACATATCCAAGCTTTGAAAGATTCATGGATACACTTTTAGTCAGTTCATCCGTCTTCTTATCTCCTCTCACTAAGCCCCCACCATGCATCAGCATGACTGCTGGACGAAGTGTCTGTGTCTCATTTAATTTGGATGGCATATAAACATCTAAATATAGCCCCTTTGCCTCATCATATAAAATATCTTCCATAATATAAGGTTCTTCTGTCACTTCCTTAGTAAACATCTCCTCATTATTTACCTCAAAATAAGCAACCTCCATAATTTGCTCTGGTTCTGCAAATTGATATTTACAGAATATAAGTATCATGCCTATAACTACCACGCTAAAAAGTATTTTTTTCATATTTTCACCTTTTAGTCCTTTCATTTGTTTTGATAATAAGTTATTATCATTTTAAAACAAATATTCTAAACAAACTTTAATCTTAATGTTCTAGATAGCTAAAAATTAAGATTTATTGTCATTTTAATAAGGAGGTTCATTTATGGAGCCATTTAATAAGGAGCATACCGTTCGTGCGTGTACAAGTTATCGTAAATCACAATTATCTATGCCCACCTTTGAAGTCTACAATGATTACTATGGCATGGGGCTTCGTTCTTCAGGTGAATCCCTAATCTTTTCTCTAGACCAAGTTTATCACGTTCAACCTGGCGATATTGTTTTAATACACAAGGATTTCTATCATCGCTCTAAATATATCTCTGAGCAAGATATATGCTCACAGAGAGTTCAATTTAGTGAAACAGCCGCTAATCGTATTATAAGTTGTATTGGAATAGAACACTTTAATGAACTTTTTGATCATATTGTCCTCCACTTAACCCCTACATATCAAGATAAAGTGAGTCAAATTCTATCTGAGCTTATAAACGAATATGCCATACATGATCGCTATTCCAATCATATTCTTGAAAATCTACTTTGCCATCTTTTTGTTACACTACTACGAGGTATCGATGAGGGCATAGCACCAAATACTCTAGAAAACTTTAATGGTATTCATACCATCGTCTTATCCGCATTACGTTATATTGAAAATCATGCTTCAAAAGATCCTTCTCTAGAGGAGGTTGCCCATGCAATTGCTATCTCTCCTAGCTATTTATCTAGACTCTTTACTAAAGAACTTGGCATTAGCTACTCGGAATTCTTAGTAAGACATAAAATTAGTAATGCTCAAAGATTACTTGTTAAAACGGATTTATCTATCACTGAAATTGCTCTCTCTTCTGGTTTTGGAAGTAGTAATTATTTTTGTTATGTCTTTAAAAAATATATGAATACCACACCCTATCAATATAGAAAAGATAAAATACATCCATAAATTTAAAATAAAATCCCTTATTGATTTCATATCTGTATAAAATCAATAAGGGATTCCTTCTATTTATTTTATTTAGTCTTACTAGTTTTCACTTTTTATCTTTTGTATGGTATCTTTTCGAATATCTTCTCTTAGTCTTGTTAAGTACTCAGAAAAGGTCACTCTATCATCTGCATAGTTCAAATTCAACTCAAATTCGTTTTCTGACCATGTAGAAAGATCTGAGAAATTATGCTGAATTAAAGCCTCAAGACTATCAATTGCCTTATATATTCTTGCTTCTAGAGTTTTTCGTTCTTCCATTTCCGCATATAAATCCATCATTTCCTGTCTCGTTTTTTCTGGTAAGGACCAAACCCAATCTAATAAAAGATTTTTTTCTGTCTGTTCATGGGTCTCGTTTTTCATAAAAGTAGGAATATCTCCTGTAAAACATTCTCCTAAGTCATGAATAATGCACATTTGAATAATCTTATTCATATCTGCCTCTGGAAATTCATTTTTCATAAAGAACGCCATCATAGTCATCATCCAGCTATGTTCAGCTACACTTTCATGTCTCCCCTTTGATGTATAACAATGTCTAGTTGTATCTTTTAATCTCTCAGCAACGGTTAAAGCATCTAAAAGTTCTCTTGTATTCATATTTTAATTTCTCCCCAAAATTAAATTTCATTTTATCACTATACGACTATCTTATTAGCTTTAAGGGCTTTTTCATAATTTAGCTGTGCTTCTTTGATAAACTCTGCATCATTTTCCTTCTCTGGTGGAATATATGCCTTACCAGGCTCTCTCTGACGAAGATTAAATTGACCCATAGCAACCTTTAGCTCCTCAGCACTCACAGTAAGCGATTCTGAAGATGCTGCCATTTCCTCACTTGATGCAGCATTGCTATCAACTCCCTCAGAAATACAAAAAATATCTTTTTCTATCTCTGAAAGTTTATTACATTGTACAATACCAGCTTCATTAATCTCTTCTGTAACCTCATAGATTCTATCAAGACTCACTACAATCTTCTCAAAAGTTTTAGATGTCTCAATAGAAATCGTATTGCCTAGGTTAGCTTTGTTAATGGTATCTTCAATTAACTTACGACTCTTAACTGCTGCCTCTGCACTCTGTGCTGCTAGTGTAGAAACCTCAGCCGCAACTACTGCAAAACCTTTTCCTGATTCACCTGCTCTTGCTGCTTCAATTGAAGCATTTAATGCTAAAAGATTTGTCTGAGCTGCAATTCTCTCAATTGTACTAATGACTTCAGAAATATTTTGTGAAGCTTCTGTGATTTCCTTCATTGAACTCAATAGTTCGTTAAGCTTCTCATCATTCTCTCTCACTTCTTTCTTAATCTCATCTGAGATTTCAATAGAACGATTTAATCGACTTTCATTCTGACGAATCATCTCACCTGTTTCTTCAACGGCTGCTTTAAATTCTGCAATTCTAAGTGCCTGAACTGTACAGCTCGCAGCCAAATCACTACTAGCATCAGCAATATTCGTTGCACCATAAGCAACTTCATCTGCAATCTTTGTAATGGCATTAAACATCAAGTCATTATTTTGAACCATTTTATAAAGACTTTTTGCCAGACTATCTTGCAATGAACGAATATTTACAAAAACAGTCATATCACCCGCTGCAACTCTTTCTACAACTCTAATATTTTCCTGAATGCTGTCTACCATAACTTTAAAGCATTCTACCATCATATTAATTTCTTCAAGTTCAGTCTCTCCCCCCTCAAAACTCAAACCATCCCATCCCTTTGAAAGATGTAATGCCCATTCTGCTACTAAATTGATTGGCTGAACAATCTTGTCTGAAAGCTCTCCTGCTAATTTTCTAATTTTTCGTCCTGCAAGTATTGAGAAAATATAGGCGGAAAGGATTGTTGAGCCAATCGCTATCGTTAGAAGTAAAAAAGATTTTTGCTGACGTTCTTCTAAATGATTTGCCATAATATCAATCTTCTTTAATAAGACGTTAAATTCCTCTATCATTAAATGGCATGCTTCAATAGATTGCTTAAATGTTAACTCCTGGTCTAATGTAGCCTTGCCCAAACTTACAATCTCATTATGAAGATCATCTATCTGTGCCAATGCACTCTTTTGCTCATCATACTTCATACTCTTCATAGAGAGATTTTCATATAAGCTATCAAAATCAATCTCCTCAATATTGACTATTTCATCTGTCATAACTGCTTGTACTACCTGATTTACCCAAAGTGTCTCTTCCGCTTCTAGCCTACGAATAACCGAAAGCTCCTCTGCATATTTCTTAAGTTCATTTGTTGCCGAAAATATGTACCATAAATTGATTGTAATTAATGATATCATAATCCAAATAATATGAAGCGTCCGCTTGTTATTCTTTTGAATATTTGTCTTGATCGTTGTTACTTCACTCATCTTATGCCTATTATTTGTGTATGCCTTCATGTTTTACCCTTCCATTGTATTAACTGTAATTTCTAGTCGTTATTAAAAATACACTATTTCCTCCATAAAATAAAAACTTATTTTATCGTTGTTGTGCTTTTTAAATATCTGAATTATATCATAAACAAAAATCAATTTCTTTAGTTTTAATCATTTAAATCATTATAGTTATTAAAAACGATGCAAAATATTTAAAATCTAATTGATTTATGTCTATATTTGCTAATTAGTGATTTCATCTATCATTTATTTTTGATTTACACTTTTTTAATCAGATGTAACTTTACAATTCTATATCAATCTCCACGGAACTTTGAATCCATTTCCATCTAGCAACTGCATATCCAAAATGGCAAGCTGAAACGTCTGTTTCTTTATCTGTTCTAATACTGAGCGCACATCCTACATTTGATGGTGTTGAATTAAAGCATATTGTCACTTCAAGTGATACAAATGGTGAATTTAGTTATCATCTAGTTCGGATTGCACTAAACAAAAGTATTCTTAACCACATTCACCAGCTTCAGTTGGAAACTCACGAAGTAATCTCCGGAGATGGTACATGTATAAATAATCAATGTGAAATACATTATTCTCCAGGGGTAATATCCGCTTATCATCAATATATATTTAGAGAATATCTCTTTTCTTTAAAAGCAAATTGCTGATTGATCCCATTCCAATACTGAACAACACGCTTCCTATTATACATAGAAGCACATTCATCAATGTTGCATTCAATGGACTTACCATTGGAGCAACATTAAACAGGAACATACCCACCATGAATGACAAAAGCATGGACATCCACAACTTCTGTTTACCGATTACACTCATACAAAGATAGATTGAAACAAATATTGGCACCAGAAGTATTTTAGAAAGCAGGCACATTACAAGATTTGCCGCAGTAAATCCTATCATTTCAAATGGAAGTCCTGATACCCCACCGCCAATCACCGTACCAACAAAGAAAGTGATAATCATAAATGCACTACCAATAGAGCCGACAATCGTTTTAGAAATAACATAATCTGTTTTCTTTGCCCTTACCGTAAACAGGTTTTTGGCATATCCACTTCTGAAATCATCAGATACAAAAATAGAAACAAGAACAGCCACTGCAAAATACAACATATTGATATTAAGCATTGATGCCATGCTCATATCCATAGACACACCCTCATCTATACTCTCATTACTAACTGTTCCAATAATCTGCCATGTGCTGTCAAAGGCTTCCACAACGGTTTCTACTCCTGTATTTGGATTAACAGAAACACTGCCATCCATCATCGTTGCCATAACAAGTATTAAAACCGGAACTCCAAGGCAGATACCAGCCATAATGTAAAACAAAGGTGTTTTGAACATTCTATGAAAATCCACAGCAAGCATACTCCCAAGTCTTTTTCCAAATCTATTATGTTGAAATTTCTTTTCCATCTTATCATTCCTCCTTGTTTTTCGAAGAAAAATGTGACCGCCTTGTAGGAGCACAGGAGTTCCCTCCATTCATCAAATTAATATAGTATTCTTCCAATCCAATCTTATCGGTTTTAATTTCACTGATTAGAATATCGTTACTGTAAAGATAGTTTACAATATCCTCTGGAATAACCTTATCATATACACGGATATAGCCTGCCTCATCTTCCTCCACTCTGGAATATTTTGTAGAAAGAATGGCTTTTGTCCGACTCATATCCTTAGCCTGTAATGCCACATAAGTACGGCAGCTTGTCTCCAGCTCCTCTGCGGTCATTTCCGCTATCATTTTACCGCCACGGACGATTCCATAGTGTGTCGCAATCTTTTCAAGTTCGCCAAGTACATGAGAGGAAATAACCACCGTGCATCCATAGTTAGATGTAATATCTACAAGCACTTCCCTCATAATTCGCATACCATCTGCATCTAAACCATTGATTGGCTCGTCCAACACAATCAGAGTCGGATTACCCAACAATGCCATTGCAATACCGATACGCTGCTTCATACCAAGAGAACAGCTTTTAAACTTAATTTTTGCCGAATCCTCCATACGCACGATTTTAAGTACACGCCGAATTTCCTCGTCGGGATTTTCAAGATTTAAGTTAATCGCCTGCATCATCAAATTTTGATACACGCTGGAACCAGGAAAACAGCCTGCATTTTCAATCAAGGCTCCTACCCTTACTCTGACTCCGGCATCTGTATAGTCCCTGCCAAACAATTTAATTTCTCCACCGTCCGGTACAAGATGTCCGCAGATCAGTTTTTCCGTTGTTGACTTTCCACTTCCGTTTTCGCCGATAAACCCATAGATTGCTCCAACAGGAACAGTCATGTTGAGATTATCAACTGCATACATTCCACGAAAGCTCTTTGACAGATTTCTGATTTCGATAGCATTCATTTTTTACGCTTTCCTTTCCATTTTTCTGATATAAATATGCCTATCCGGAGTATATCTCGTTGCACCGAAAAGCATATTCTGAATTACACATTTTCCTACTCTACGCTCATATATATCATACATGATTGTTCTTTTCATTTCTGCGTACCTCACATAACCGACATAAGCGAGACATCTTTCGACACCTCGCTCTTATCAAATATAACTTTTAGTTTCCATTCACTGCATCAATTCTAGCCTGTGCATCCAATCGTTTCAGCTCGTCCAACTTACTCTCACTATATGGTAGGTATCTCTTGCGGATTTCTTGAATTTCTTTATTTTCCACTGTGGAATATTTATAACTAAATGTATTTCCCTGACTTACTACATTTTCCATATCTCTTATTCTCCAGAAAGTCTCTTTTTTGCTTCTTCTACAGTTTCACCTTCTCTGGCAAACATTTTCTCTACACACTTATCTGTTACTTTTGTAAAACCATCAACAGCACCCTGCTCAATCTTTTTATAACCGCTTACAACTCCATCCTCGATTTTCTTGTAGCCTTCTACTACCGCCTCTGCAATCTTTTCATTTACTTCTACGAATTTAGACATGTTTATAATCTCCTTTTCTTTACCTATTATTGTTATGTAGTTCCTATAGTATCTGTTTTTGCTTTGTAACCGCATCTTACGTATCTATCATATAATCCTTATCTTTTTATCTTGTTTGAAAAATGCTTCTGTTTTGTTAAAATCACTTATTTTTTACGGAAAGAGTAATCTTTTTATCACTCCCTCCACTGTATGGTACCTCTATGCTTCCTGCAGGCAAGTACCACATGCACCACAGTACTTCATGTCGATTGATGTTTTTGCACCGCATTCCTGGCAGATTACGGTTGCTTTCTTCTTTCCGCTCTCCAAAGTAGCAATTGCTTCTTTTGCCTCTTTGATTGCTGCATATCGCTCCATGATTTCAGGACTCATTTCATCGCCCGCTTCCAATCTGACCAAAGCAAGGTTTCCGATTTCTCTGGTTAAAGCCTTGATTTTCTTCTGCTGCTCCGCAATCTTTCCATCGGTCTTACAATTGTCAACACCGTTTCTCATACATCTTGCTGCCTTTGCCATTCCTGCGTTAATTGTTCGTGTAACATCCATTTTTCGTTACCTCCTTGAATTTGATGACTTGATATTACATCTTGTTTGTTTGAAAAATGCTTGCAAAATGTTTCAGAAATATTAATTTGTAAATAAAAAAGTACCAATTGAGAGCGAGCTCTCATTGGTACTTTTTTATTTCGTCCGCGCACGGCTATTAGCTTTATTCAAACTCAATCGTAGCTGGTGGCTTACCTGTGCAGTCGTACATTACACGGTTAACCCCTTTAACTTCGTTTACAATTCTTGTTGTAACTTTTCCAAGTACTTCCCATGGCAGGTCAGCTGATTCTGCTGTCATAAAGTCGCTTGTTGTTACGGCACGAAGTGCTACTGCGTAGTCGTATGTTCTTTCGTCACCCATTACACCTACTGAGCGCATGTTTGTAAGGGCTGCGAAGTATTGACCGAGGTTTTTGTCTACGCCTGCTTTTGCGATTTCTTCACGATAGATCCAGTCAGCGTCTTGTACGATGCGTACTTTTTCTGCTGTTACTTCACCAATGATACGGATTCCAAGTCCTGGGCCTGGGAATGGTTGACGAAATACTAAGTAGTCTGGAATACCTAATTCTTGACCTACTTTACGTACTTCATCTTTGAATAATAATCTAAGTGGTTCAACGATTTCTTTGAAATCTACACAGTCTGGAAGTCCACCTACATTGTGGTGAGATTTGATAACTGCTGATTTTCCAAGACCACTTTCAATAACGTCTGGGTAGATTGTTCCTTGTACAAGGTAATCTACTGCACCGATTTTTTGTGCTTCTTCTTCAAATACACGGATGAATTCTTCACCGATGATTTTTCTTTTTGCTTCTGGTTCGGTTGCACCTTTAAGTTTCTCATAGAATCTTTCTTGTGCATTAACGCGGATAAAGTTAAGGTCGTATGGACCTTCTGGTCCGAATACTGCTTCTACTTCATCGCCTTCATTTTTTCTAAGTAAACCATGATCTACGAATACACATGTAAGTTGTTTACCAATTGCTTTAGAAAGCATTACTGCTGCAACTGATGAGTCTACACCACCTGAAAGGGCACATAATACTTTTCCATCACCAATTTTTTCTTTAAGTGATGCGATGCTTGATTCTACGAAAGAATCCATTTTCCAGTCACCTTGGCATTCACAGATATTGCGTACAAAGTTACCAAGCATTGTCATACCTTCTTGTGTATGCATTACTTCTGGGTGGAATTGTACTGCATAAATACCTTTTTCGGCATTTTCCATCGCTGCAACAGGACAAACTGGAGTATGTCCTGTTACTTTAAAGCCTTCTGGTGCTTTTTCAATGTAGTCTGTGTGGCTCATCCAACAAATTGTTGATGGAGATACCCCTTCAAATAATCTTGATGTATTATCTACATTTACTTCTGTTTTTCCATATTCGCTTACTGGTGCTGTTGCAACTTTACCACCTAAAAGGTGTGCTGTAAGTTGTGAACCGTAGCAAATTCCAAGTACTGGAATACCCATTTCAAAGATTTCTTTACTACAAAGTGGAGAATCCTCTGCATATACGCTGTTCGGTCCACCTGTAAAGATGATTCCTTTTGGATTCATTTCTTTGATTTTTTCTAAACTCATATTATATGGATGTACTTCGCAATACACGTTGTTTTCTCTAACACGTCTTGCGATCAGCTGATTGTATTGACCACCGAAATCAAGTACAATAACTAATTCGTGATTCATGGTTTCTTCCTCCTTCGACATTCTTCATCAATTATAACATTTTTATTGATAATGTAATATAAAAAATTCCATTATTTTCTTATTTCTTTTCTATACACTATTTTCTAAGTATGCTTTTTAGGCCTATATCTTTTTTCTTTATGGCATTTTAAAAGATTTTATTAGTTCCCTAATTTATGCTTATTACGCATTACTTAAGTCAATAGTGTTAATCTATAATAATGATTTATTAACTAATAGTTAATTATTTAATTAGTAATTTGCACTATAGTTTGGTGCTTCTTTTGTAATTTGAATGTCGTGTGGATGACTTTCTTTAAGACCTGCACTTGTAATTTTTACAAATGTTGCTTTTTCTTTGAGTTCATCAATTGAACTTGCTCCTGCATAACCCATACCTGCACGAAGACCACCTACCATTTGGTAAATTGTATCAGCAACGCGTCCTTTGTATGCTACACGTCCTTCAATACCTTCTGGTACTAATTTTTTCGCATCTTGTTGGAAATAACGATCTTTGCTTCCTTTTTCCATTGCTGCGATAGAACCCATTCCTCTGTATACTTTGTATTTTCTACCTTGGTAAAGTTCTACTTCTCCTGGACTTTCTTCGCATCCTGCAAGCATTGAGCCCATCATACAAACGCTTGCTCCCATTCCAATCGCTTTTACAATATCTCCAGAGTATTTAATACCACCATCTGCAATAACTGGTACACCATAGGCTCTGGCAGCTTCTGCACATTCTTCGATTGCTGTTACTTGAGGCACCCCTACACCTGCTACCACACGTGTTGTACAGATAGAACCTGGCCCAATACCTACTTTAACACAGTCAGCTCCTGCTTCAATTAATGCTACCGTTGCTGCTGCTGTTGCTACGTTACCTGCAATCACTTGAAGTTCTGGGTATTTTGCTTTTACTTTCTTCACTGCATCTAATACCCCTTGTGAATGTCCATGAGCCGTATCAATTGTGATAACGTCTACTTTAGATTTAACAAGTGCATCTACTCTATCTAATAAATCTGTTGTTACCCCTACAGCAGCTCCCGCTAAAAGACGACCTTGTGCATCTTTTGCTGCTTGTGGGTACATAATTGCTTTTTCAATATCTTTAATTGTAATAAGACCTTTTAAGTTACCTTCGTCATCTACAAGTGGTAATTTCTCAATACGGTGGTCTGCTAAAAGTTTTTTAGCTTCTGTAAGAGAAGTACCTTCTGGCGCTGTAATTAAGTTTTCACTTGTCATCACTTCTTTGATTTTACGATTGAAATCTGTTTCAAAACGAAGGTCACGATTTGTTAATATTCCAACTAACTTTGTCCCTTCTGTAACTGGAACACCTGAAATACGATATTTCGCCATTAATTCATTTGCTTCATATACATAGTGTTCTGGTGATAATGAAAATGGATCTGTGATAACGCCATTTTCCGAACGTTTTACTTTATCTACTTCTTCTGCTTGTTCTTCGATAGACATGTTTTTGTGAATGATGCCAATACCACCTTGACGAGCAATTGCTACTGCCATTCTTGCTTCTGTAACTGTATCCATACCTGCACTCATAAGCGGCACATTAAGCTTGATTTTCTTTGTTAATTGTGTACTTAAGTCTACCTCTTTTGGTAATACATTAGAATAATTTGGGATTAAAAGAATATCATCAAATGTGATTCCTTCTTTTACAATTTTAGACATAATGGGCCTCCTGAAGTTGTATTATTTTTATTAACATTTTAAATTATTCACGAACATTTATACGGATTTAAAACATTTTGTACACTTTATCATATCTAATTACGCCTTGTCAACAAAGAAATAAATGTCTTTTTATTCAGTCATGTAATTTATAGAGTTTGGTAAAGTTTTTATGCACTATGACTTGCTTTCTTATCTATTGATTTAATGAAGCTAGTACTTCCTCTACAAGTATCCCAACTTCATTCTTATACTTTTCTATTCCTTCTTCCACTGTCATTTCTCCAATAACTATATCGCACACAATCATTTGTTTACAGTCGTTAATTTCTACCTCATGCTCTGCTAGCACATCATTACTTTTACAATCGGGTTGAATGATACTATGACGCATTAAAATATCATGTGTGCTACTTACACGCTCATCTCTAGTAGCTTTAAATAAATCCTCATTAATCCATGATGCCACTACTCTTGTTGGATCAATGAGCATATAGTCATATGTAACAATTTCATTCGTAGCATCTGGTAACATCTGATAACCCGAATCTGTTTTTTCATAATGTACACCCTCTACACCATAAGTGAATAATTGCTGTACTTCCTTGCCATCTAAAAGCGTAGAAATAAAATATTTAAACACACCTTCTGGATTTTGACAGTCTCCTGTGATGGCAAGTACGGATGGTGATGTACGTTTATAGCTCCCTACTTCATTAATTGGCTCTATAGCAACTAACTGGGCATTGGGTGCTAAAAGTTTTAAATTTTCTTCTAAAGTCTTACTCCAAGTACCTGCTTTATCTGTAATTACCCCCACATTACTCGCATAAAATTTATCTCTACAAACTGATAAATTATTTGAAATCACTTCTTGATCTATAATTTTATCTTGATAAGCTTGTCTTAATCGCTCCAAAGCTTTATATGTACTTTCTTCTGTGAAACCATCTACCCATTTCCCTTCTTGATTTTGATAGAAGTTAGGATACGCATCTTGCCAAAACTCTGGTAAATACTCTATATATGGCATACTATCTTGTATAACCCCACTTGCTGTTACACCATATGTGTCGTCTTTTCCATTTCCGTCTGGATCTTGATAAGTAAAGGCCTCTAATACTTTTATATACTCCTCATAGTTTTGTGGTGTATCTAATCCTAATTGATCTAACCAATCTTTTCTTATATAAGTAATGCAGCCATTACTATCATTTACAGGGAATCCGTAAAGCTTTTCATCTCTGTACAGTGACTCCACTACGCCATCTTGAATCCTTCCTGACGCTTTAAGTTCTGATGTCTCCCAAAGTTTAGTAATATCAATTAAAAGTTCTTGCTGTGCATATAGTGAATAATATTTCTGTCCAATCATAACTACATCTACTTCTGGCATTTCAGATTTCATATCTAAGTCCATAATTACTAAATCTATACCTGTTAAATCTTTAAAAGCCTTAATAATATCATTTCTCCCCTGTGCTTCACTTGGAAAACTTCCGTCCACAGCCATTCGAATCTGACTAGGTTTGCCAATGCCCTCTGCATCTATTTCTAAAACAGCTTCACTAGTCTCTTGCTCTTTTTGAGTTGTTTGCCCACATCCTGTTAAACTTAAACTCGCTATCAATGTCCCTACACTTAATAGCATTCCTATCTTATTCCATGATTTACGCATTCTACTGCCTCCACATCTATTTTTCCTACAAAATTCACCATTATATATATTAAACTATATATTTTTTGTATTATCAAATATTTCTAATAATATTTTTTATATACCATATCTTTAGCCTAATATTTTCCCATAAAAAAAGAGAAGATTTTCTAATCTTCTCTTTTTTTATAAGTATTGAAAGCCCATAAACATTTATGCCTTTTGTTAAATACATATTTTTTATATTAATTTTATTGTGCTTTTTTAGTAAACTTATTTATTTTATAAACTTTGTTCGGTGCTTGTCTATATAATTCTTCTAAGAGCGTATTATTAGGTGTAATAAGAATTTTACAAAGTCCATTTTTCTCAGTATCTGTAATAATTGCATATGTATTTTCTTTGTTTTCATTATCACTAGCATTGATTACCTTCATGCCTTGTCTATTGATTTCATTTGTATATCTTTCATCTGCAATACTTGCCATGAGATTAATTTTCTTCATATCAAATGTAATCACTCGTTTACGTGAGTTTCTATTGTAAATAACATCAATATCTAACTCATTATTTGTAAGAATATATTCGTATTCCCTACTAAATTTATTGAATAAGAAACCTGCTCCAAAAATAATCCCTACAATAAGTAATGGACCAATAAAGTCTCCACCTACTACAAATAAAATCCCTGAAAGAACCAATGCGCCTATCACTAATCCTGTTTGAGCTAACATATCTTTTGGAGACTTCTTTTGTTTAATCAGATATTCTTTAAATACTTCTGCCATATTTCACAACCCTTTCTTTCCCCTTGTTTTCTCCTATAATAAAAATACTATAAAACCCTATATTTTTCAACATTTATAGTATGTTTTAATATATTTTTTTCTAAAATACTCACAATCATTTAAATGCTTGTTCTTATATTTCATTATACAGAATAAATATATAAAAAATATAAATTTAATACAATAAGGAGTGAATTTCATTGG
This sequence comes from Cellulosilyticum sp., assembly GCA_017941635.1. Lineage (GTDB taxonomy): Bacteria > Bacillota > Clostridia > Lachnospirales > Cellulosilyticaceae > Cellulosilyticum. The sequence continues at coordinate 3,525 of JAGAVZ010000117.1, read as the reverse complement.
ATATCGCTTTATATCTTAAATCTATAGTCCTTGGGATTGTAGAAGGCCTCACAGAATTTTTACCTGTCTCGTCTACAGGTCACCTAATTATCTTTCAGAACCTCATAAAATTTTCTAACAACAATGACTTTGCCAATATGTTTGCCATGGTCATTCAACTTGGTGCAATTCTTGCTGTAGTAGTTGCCTATTGGCGTAAGATTTGGGCTAGTATTGTTCATTTACTTCCAACTAAGACAAGACCTCTTGAACAAACAGGACTTTATTTTTGGCTTATGATTTTAATCTCTTGTATCCCTGCTGCTGCCATTGGTATTCCTTTTGATGATGTAATCGAAGCCAAGCTTTTTAATCCTATAGTGGTTGCTTGTGCATTGTTTCTGGGTGGTTTATGGATGCTCTATGCAGAAAGCAAATTAAGAGGCTGTCATAATACCTCCTTAGACAATACCTGTATTACACCTAAAATGGCTCTTATTGTTGGCTTATTTCAAGTTCTTTCTATTATCCCCGGTATGTCTCGTTCTGCTTCTACCATTATTGGCGGATGGGTAGCAGGCCTTTCTACTGTAGCTGGTGCTGAGTATTCTTTCTTCCTAGCGATTCCTGTTATGTTTGGTCAGGCATTATTACATATTTTAGATGCACAGGGTACACTCTGCTCCTCTGAATGGATTGCCCTTGGTATTGGTTTTGTGGTTTCCTTTATTGTAGCCTTGGCTGTTATTGGTTCTTTTATCGCCTATCTTCAAAAGAAACCGATGAAGGTCTTTGCAGTCTATAGAATTATTTTCGCCTTTGTTGTTTTAGGCTGTGGCATGATTGGATTATTTTAAATCAAGCTCAATCCATCAAAAGAAGGAGAATATAACAATCATAACTGTTATATTCTCCTTCTTTTATTATCTAACTTACATATTTTTATTTACATTTTCTATTTTATTGCTTTTCAAAGACATAATAACTAGGTTCCATGCCACTATATCTATAGTCTCCTGACTTCCATTTATAATACACCTCTTAAACAAAAAAGGTTCGGTTTCTTATTAAAAATAATTTAGTGCATAACAAAAAAGTGACTCCTATAAATTATAGAAATCACCTTTTCCAGTTACTTATTCCGTTTTAAAACTCTTTATAGCCTCATTAAGTGCTTGTGCTGTTATTGCTGAATCCTCTAGCAATTGTGTTACTTGATTGATTTTATCTAATTGCTTTATTAGATATTCTGTCATTTCTTCTGTTGAATGAGAGGTATTCGTAGCTGTTTGAGCTACTTCTTCTATTATTTTAAACATCTCATCCTTGATCATATTCATTTGTTCATTGAGTTTAGAGATATCTTTGATATTCATACTTACTGTCTCAATAGATGAATACATATTTTCAAAAGACTTACCTGTATCAGAAACAGCATCATTTTGCTTTTGAATAGCCTCTGTAGTCGATTTAATTTCTACAACTGCTGTTATTGTTTGCTCTTTAACACGATCAATAAGCTCTTTAATTTGATTAGCTGAACCACTTGATTGCTCTGCTAGCTTTCTAATTTCCTCTGCTACAACCGCAAAACCTTTACCGCTTTCACCTGCACGAGCTGCTTCTATACTCGCATTGAGGGCCAGTAAATTCGTTTGAGCGGAAATATCATTAATTGTATCCACAATAGAATCAATAGCATCGGAACTATTATTAATCGCATCAACTGCTATTTTTACTGTATCAACTGACTGAGTTGTTTGCTCTGTAATCTGTAATAAATTTTCTACAACTTTCATTCCGTTATCATTAATGATTCTAGTCTCATCAAATAGATGATTTGTAGTAACAATAGAATCTGATACTTGAGCTAAGGTTGAAGATAATTCACCAAAGTGTACAACCATCGATTGCGTTTTGTTAACTTGTCCTTCTGCTTCATCAGAAACCTTATCAATCGCCTGTGAAATATAGTTTGATACAGAAATTGTTTCATTTGATACTTCTTTTATATTTATAAACTGTTCTAACAAGGTCATACATGTCACTTTTGTATCTTTAATTAATGTTTTAAATTTCATTAGTGTTTGATTAAACACATTTGAAATAACACCAATTTCATCCTTTATGGAGTCTTGATATTTAATATCTAAATCTCCTTCTCCTAACTTTTCAACTTCTTTGCTTAGTTGTTTGATACGTCTTATGATACGATTAATTAGCATACAGATTATTACAATTCCTAATATCATTAATAGGATGGTTATAAGTATAATTTGAATTATTAAATCTGCATTCAACCTAGCAAGTTCAGACTCGGATAATATCCCAATAATCTTCCAATCTAATTCTAAATCTAGTGTGTCAAATTTAACAGTTCTTTTCTCGCCTTCTGATTTATATCTCATTTCTCCCGATTGATTTGACAATAATAAATCTAATAATTCCTGATCAGCTAATTGAGTCTCTATTAACTCTTCATCTTTATGAACTAAAATCATTCCATCATAATCTGTAACCATTAAACAACCTATTTCATCTTGATTAATAAAATCTATGAACGAAAGAAATTCTTCAATATCTAAATCGAAAATAAGCATCCCTGCTATTTCTCCATTTAGCTTCACATTTTTATAAACGGAAATAACATATTTATTTGTGACAACATCCATATATGGATTTTCAAAGATATAGTCATCTTCTCCCCAATAATCCATATACCAATAATCTTTCCCTTCAACAATATCTTCTTTTGTATCTTCTCCATGAGAATGCATATAGATATATTTCTCTGTGCAATACATTATGTTAGTAATTTCTGAATAGCTTTCTGCTAAACTTGTAAAGTGTTCAAAGAGTTCATTTTCCTCTTCCTCAGTTAATTCTGCTTTAATAAAGCTTTCATCTTCTATAGAACTTATCATAGCTTTTGCATTATGTAGTAAATTTCCTACCATCATTTCACTTGCCTCAATGTTACTTTGAACTTTATCTACATAAGATTATGTAATAACTTTAAAGCATTTATTATAACTTATACTTGCAATGAGTGTACTAATAATTAAAATGACCATAGTAACACTCGATATAACCTTTACTAAAATACTATCTTTAAAATTATTATTTTTCATATTGAGAATAGATTGATTTCTCATATATTACTCCTTTTTCATATTTAATTGTTTTGTCTTTAAATATATACCATTTATGTCTACTACTTTCTACTGAAGATTGTCAATTATTTCTATTACACCCATCTCTTATTTCTATTATTTCTCTTCTCATATATTAAGCCAGCATACTTTTAAATTATAAATTAATAATAAAAAGGCCTTCTTCTAGATTGTTCTAAAAGAAAGCCTTTTTATTCTATATTTTCATAGATGATTTAGAATGTATAATGTTCAGTTATACTAACTGATTACATCATTCCCATTCCGCCCATACCACCCATGCCGCCTGCTGGCATAGCTGGTTCATCTTTCTTAATATCTGCAACGATACATTCTGTTGTTAAGAATGTAGATGCAACTGATGTTGCGTTTT
>JAGAVZ010000008.1 GCA_017941635.1 Cellulosilyticum sp. | reverse complement strand
TTAAGGTATTCATAAATCAATTATGCTTGTGAGGTTCTTATGACTAATTATAAACTCATCATCGCCTATGATGGTACAAGATACAACGGATTCCAAAGACAATCTAAACATCCTGAAAAAACAATTCAAGGTAAAATAGAAAATGTACTGAGTCAGCTTTTTGAAGAAGACATTCAAATTATTGGCTCAGGTCGTACAGATGCTGGGGTTCACTCTAAAGGTCAAGTGTGTAACTTCCACACCAAGAAACATCTTTCTGAAGAATCTATTTTATCATACATGCGCCAGTATCTCCCTCAAGATATTGCCATTATTAAAGTAGCCATTGCATCTGAACGTTTCCACTCACGTTATAATGTGGTCTCTAAACGCTATTCTTATACAGTAGATAATGGTTATTTTGCAGATCCTTTTGCTCTTCGCTTTGCTTATCATGTTCCAGAAACGCTTAATATAGAAGCAATGCAAGACGCAAGTAAGCTTTTACTTGGTGAACACGATTTTAAAGCTTTTACTTCATTAAAATCTAAAACAAAATCTACTATAAGAAATATTAAGTCTATCAACATTGTAAAAAATGGAGATAAAATCATTTTTACGTATGAAGGTAACGGTTTCCTACAACACATGGTGCGTATCTTAACAGGTACACTACTTGAAGTAGGTCTTGGCACAAGGAAAATCGATTCTATTTCAGATTTGCTAGCAAATAAAACACGTTGCGAAGCTGGTCCAAAAGCACCATCTCATGGTTTATGCATGGAAAAAGTAACTTATTAAGGAGGTCTTCATGGAAATATTTGATATTACCAATCGAAAAGAATTTATGGCTAAACTCCTTAAATCCGATTTATTTGAAAGCTTTGAAGTGAGGGAAGTTATTTCTCATACAGCTTTTAAATTAATCATTGATGGCAAACGTAATAAAGAATACTTTAATGACATCCAAAATGATTCAGATATTGTTTATTCCGAATACTTAAGCTGGAGTGAAATACGTAAGCATGTGTACGAACTTATGCAAGGCCATACGCTTCCTACTTATTTCAAAATTGTTTTATCTACAAAAGCTGAAAAAACAGCTCAACTTTCTCCTGATGCTGCGACTTTTTACCTTAATATCACCTTTAAAGATAATCAAATTACTTGTAGCACCGGAACAGCTTATAAAAGCTTTACATTAGATAAGAGTGCTGATCAGATTTGGGATGAACGCATTAAACAATTTTTATTTAAATATCAATTTATTTAAATGAACATTTTAAGCACTACTTTAACTTTAAGATTATGAAACGTACTTATATAACTTATTAGTCATTCCTATAGAATTCAGAAATATTTTATAAAGCAACCTATGTTGTCTCATAATCTTAGAGTTAGTTCTATGGTAGTCCTATAAAAAACTTCTCTCTAGGAGGATTGATTTAATGAACTATGGTAAACTTCAACTCAGTTTTATTTTACTTTTCATTATGTCCATTATTCTTTCTTTAGCTTGTTTCTTTCTTATCAAACATTTTATTTTAACTGCTACTTCTGTCATTTCTATAATTCTGTGTATTATTGGGCTATTGTATACTATCAAAAATGAAAATAACCAAACAAAAAATTAACTACATATCAAAAGAAGGATTTACACCTATTGTAAATCCTTCTTTTTTATCTCTTATAATTTGTTTTATCCTATTGGTTGTTTTGTTGTTGGTTACGCATCATTGCTTCTTGTGCTTCAATCATTTTTTTAACCATTTGTCCACCAACAGAGCCAGCTTCTCTTGCTGTTAAATCTCCATTATATCCTTGTTTTAAAGAAACACCAACTTCTGATGCACATTCTTGTTTAAATCCTTGAAGCATTTCTTTGTTGTTTGCCACGGTAAATTGCCTCCTTCTAACACTATATCATATCATTTTTGTAAGTAAAGCTATCTGCTCCTTACAAACCTTATTTTCTCCACTATCGCATGAATTATAAATGTACATTTTACCATGTGCCCTTTTTAACGCTCTTGACATGCTATATAAATGTTCTATTATAAGTTATGTATTATAATTTCTTCAAATCAATTTATTATAATATTGACTGTACAATTTTAATTCATTCAAGGAGGAATCAATTTATGGCTAGACAAGGTACTTTATCTATTCATAGCGAAAATATTTTCCCTATCATCAAAAAATGGCTTTACTCTGATCATGATATTTTTACAAGAGAAGTTATTTCAAATGGTTGTGATGCCATTTTAAAATTTAAGAAACTTTGTGATTTAGGGGAAGCTACTGATACAATCAACGAAGACTTTAAAGTAACTGTGACTGTAAATAAAACAAATAAAACACTTACATTCTCTGATAATGGTATTGGGATGACCGAAGAAGAGATTGAAAAATATATTACTCAAATTGCTTTTTCTGGAGCAGAAGAATTCTTAGAAAAGTATAAAGATAAAATGAGTGATGATCAAATCATTGGTCACTTTGGTCTTGGTTTCTACTCAGTATTCATGGTAGCAAGTAAAGTAGAGATTGACACTGTTTCATACCAAACTGGTAAAGCTGTAAAATGGACTTGCGATGGGGGTACAACTTATGAACTTTCTGAAGGTAAACGTACTTCTCGTGGTACAAGCATCACACTCTTTATTAATGAAGACAGTGAAACATTCTTAGACTATTATACTTTAAAAGACGTCATTGAAAAATACTGTTCATTTATGCCAGTTCCTATCTATGTCATCGATGAAGAAACTGAAACAAAAAAAGCTGAAGATTATCAAAAAGCTTTAGATGAACATAAAGAAGGTGAAGAGACTCCTACAGCACCAGCTGCTCCAACTGCTATCAACGATGTACATCCACTTTATACAAAACAACCTTCTGAGTGTACCAAAGAGGATTATAAAAACTTCTATCGTACAACTTTCAATGACTTTAATGAACCACTCTTTTGGATTCATTTAAATATGGATTATCCATTCCGCTTGAAAGGGATTTTATACTTCCCTAAACTGGCGAATCAATACGAGACAGTAGAAGGTCGTATCAAACTTTATAATAATCAAGTCTTTGTAGCTGAAAATATTAAAGAAGTTATTCCTGAATTTTTATTACTTCTTAAAGGTGTCATTGATTGTCCTGATTTACCACTTAATGTTTCAAGAAGCTTCCTGCAAAACGATGGCTATGTGACAAAAATTTCTGATTATATTACTAAAAAAGTAGCTGATAAACTCATTTCACTTTCTAAAAAAGAATCTGAAAGCTATCAAAAATTCTGGGATGACATTTCACCATTTATCAAATATGGTTGTCTTAAAGAAACCAAATTCAACGATAAAATGAAAGATCACATTCTTTTAAAAACAACTGAAGATACCTATCTTACAGTTAAAGATTATCTTGAAAAGGTTAGTGAAACAAACAAAGATACTATTTTCTATATCACAGATGAAGCTGGGCAATCTCAATATATTAAACTCTTTAAAGACAACGGCTTACTTGCTGTGTACTTAGAGCATCCTATTGATTCACCATTTATCACACTTCTTGAAAGAGAAAATAGTGGTGTTAAATTTACACGTATTGACTCAGATCTCTCTTCTGCTTTAAAAGGGGAAGAGGCTGATAAATCACAAGAAGAAACCCTTGGTAAACTCTTCAAAGAAACTTTAAACAATGATAAACTTAAAATTTCTGTGGAGAACTTAAAATCACAAGGTATTGCTTCTATGCTTCTCATCTCAGAAGAAAGCAGACGTATGCAAGAAATGATGAAAATGTACAATATGCAAGGCATGAATTTAGGCATGCCAGATGAAGAAGTAACGCTTGTCCTTAATCAAAATCATCCTCTTATTGATGCGCTTGCACATAAAAAGTTAAGTGATGAAACTAAATCTCTCCTTTGTCACCAACTTTATGACCTTGCACAACTTTCTAATCATACATTAAGTCCTGATGCAATGCATGAATTCTTAGAACGCAGTAATAAAATTTTAGGTATGATGATTTAATCCTATCTTTAAAATCTGCTATTCTATAGAACTTTCATATACTCTATAAAATGACCCTAATAAGTTAAATTTTATCTTTGACTTATTAGGGTCATTTCAGTTTCTCTATCTATTCTTATCTATATCTATCCTTCATTCAATTTCTTATTCTTTATATCAATTATATCAAATTCTGCATTCACTTATATGAATCATTTAAACCTCTTTTAATAGTAATTACAACAAGAGTTATTTCCTAAATGATTGAAACAACCTTTGGTTATACTTAAACTCATTAACTCACCAATTGCTTGTAAAAGTTCGCCAATACAATCTGCGGTGTCATCAGCTAAAATATTAATCAAAATCAATGCTATAATAGCTGCTATAATAACAATCGAATTATTTGCATTATTATATCCACAACTTGTTCCTAATATATTTTGAATATTATTACACCCATTTCCCATATAATCACCACTTTTTATTTTATCAATATACTATATGTCATACCTTCAATAACTGTTAATTATTTCCATATTATTTTTTTAATATCCTGTCCATATTCTTTAAATCAATCATATTCAGTTTTTTTATTGAATAGGATAACATTGAGTAAAAATAGAAATTACATAGAATAGAGAAGCCGTAGATTCTATTTTATGAACAAGGAGTGGTTTTATGAACGAGCACATAGCAATTGGCAAATCCGCACCACTTTTTACTGCTTCTAGTACAAAGGGACTAATTAACTTAAATGATTATGCTGGTAAGTGGGTGGTTTTACTTTGCAATCCAACTGAGTTTAATGCTTGGCGTAAAAATGAATTTATTTATTTAATGAAACACGCTAAGTCATTTAGCGAAAAGGGTATAGAACTTTTGCCAATTAGTACTGACCCTAAAGCCATGCACTTGCAATGGTTTTATGGCAATGCTAGATTAGGTACTTATGCAATGCCATTTCCTATCATTGACGACCGTAATGGTGAAATTGCCAAACTTTATAACCTCAATCCCGATACAACTAATCGCAATCAACCACCTAATATGCATGCTTTTATTATTGCTCCTGATCAAAAATTAGTCAAAACCCTCACCTACTCTACTTTAGGCGGCTTACAAATCAATGAATTACTTACTACCATTACGACTTTGCAAACTGAATATCGTACACAAATTCAAAATGTTAATAATCAACCTTCTGGTAGCAATCCACTTTGTGAAACAAATCCTATTGTAGGTGAATACGTATTAGGTAATCCTGAAAATGTCGATGCACATCTTTTAGATTTTGTTATTTATGCTTTTGCGCTCATTAATGATGATGGATCGCTAACTGTTTACTCTACGCGTTATCTCAAAGAATTGGCTAATTTAAGGCTAGAAAATCCTTATCTTCGCGTAATTATGGCTATAGGAGGCTGGGGTGCTGACGGTTTCTCTGATGCAGCACTTACACCAACTTCACGCTATAACTTTGCTCGCGAAGCAAAACGTTGGGTAGACCAGTATGGCTTAGATGGTATTGATATTGATTGGGAATATCCTGGTAGTAGTGTTTCTGGCATTCGCTCCCGCCCACAAGATAGAGAAAACTTTACCTTACTCTTAACAGCCCTTAGAGATGTGCTTGGAGCTGATGCTTGGATTAGTGTAGCTGGTACAGGTGAAACAAGTTATATCAACAATGTTGAAATCGCTAATATTGCTCCTATTATTAGCTATTTCAATCTCATGGCCTATGATTTTACAGCAGGCGAAACAGGATCAACTGCTGGCAGGCATCAATCAAATCTCTACCCTTCTGAACTAGGTCTTGGTAATAATAGCGTAGATACCCAAATCCAAAACTTAATTGAAGCTGGTATGCCTTCTTCTCAAATCTTAATGGGCATTCCATTCTATGGTCGTTATGGTGCGACTCAAACAAAGACCTTTGATGATTTACGTAAGAACTATCTCAATAAAAATGGTTACCGTGTTCTTTGGGATAATGTTGCCAAAGCACCATATGTTGTCGATCCTAATGGTAACTTTGCATACTCCTATGATAACCTCTTATCTATTTATTTCAAAGGGTTATATGTAGCTGAAAACTGCCTAGGTGGATTATTCTCATGGCAAGCCGGCATGGATCAGGCAAATATTCTTGCTAATGGTATGTCTCAAGCTGTTCGTGATATTGATCAATTAGAAGATTTATTAGCTAAGGCCTATTATTTAGAAACATCTAATGAAAATAGTTAGTTGATCTTAACACCTATTCCTCTCTTAATTTGTCTATTCATTTCTTTCTCCTATCTTAGAATTGTAATTTGCTTCTTAGTATCTTATAACACTTATGACCTATAAATACTTGGTATCAATGCAAATAAAGAGAGACTGGCAGTTATTCTATCAGTCTCTCTTTGTCCGTCTTATTTAAAGCTGTTGCCTTTTATTTTTTATCCTATTTATCAGTTGGATAAATATCTAATGCAATATTATTATCAAAATAAGTTAATTCATATGTTAATACATCATCGTACCAGTTACGGTTTTGTTTTCCTTTTACATTTAAGAAACGTTCAATAGTAGATTCTCCATGTAAATCAGTTAAAGCATTCACCATAATTTCTTTTGTTGATGCAATATCATCTGCTTTTAATACCATAAAGCTTACATGATTTACTACTTGCTCATGATCGTTAAATACGACTTCAATCTTAGCAGTGTCTCCAAAGAATGGTACTCTATAATATCTTACTAATAAAATATCTGTATCTTCTAAGTTTTGAACACTTACTGGTTCTCCTAAAATAGCATCTACTTCCTCAGCTTTTTTACCAATTAATGAAGATACATCTTGGATTTGTTTTTTAGCTGTTTCATTATTTTGAGCTGTTTCATCTACCTTTGACTCTTCTTCTACCTTTGGCTCTTCTTCTACCAATGCTGTCTCTGTCTCGTTTTGTATCGCTTGTGATGAGTTATTTTCTTCTGTTGTTGCCCCTTGCTCTTCTGAGTTCTCCACAGAACTACTTACGCTTTCCTGTGCTGCATTTCCTTGGGCTGTCCCACATCCAACACATGCATATAAACTAGCAAGACCAATCACCATAAATTTCTTTATATTCATTTTTATATAATCTCCTTAATTTTTTCAATGACCCCATTTTCATCATTACTTTTTGCTTTAAAGCGAGCGACTTTTTTTAACGTAGGGTGAGCATTTTCCATTGCATAACTGTGGTAGGCATTTTGTAGCATTTCTAAATCATTGAGATAATCTCCAAATACCATAGTCTCTTCATAACCAATATCAAGTTTTTCTTGGATATCTCTAATGGCTCTACCTTTATTAATGCCTTTGGTCATCATATCAAGCCATATATCACCAGCTAGGCATACTTGTACCTCATCCTCAAATACTTTATATGCAGGATAACTATATGTTTCAGCTCCCCTAAAGTCACAAATGGTTACTTTCAAAATTTCTGCGTCTACTTTCAATAAGTCTTCTACAATTTCATATTGCACATAATACTTAGCGACCTCTGAAACAAACTGTTTTTTTGAACTTTCAAGGTATGCACCTTCACTTGTTGCCAAAACAATCTCAACACCTAACCTACGACCATATTGAATCAACTTATGGGCAACTTCTTTATCTAAAGCATGCACAGCTAGTGGTTCTCCCTTGTAAACTATATAAGTCCCATTTTCCGCTATAAAAAGCATCTCATCACAAACTGGTTTAAAATTCTCTAGTAAAGTGAAATATTGTCTTCCACTTGCTGCTGCAAAAAGAATATTTTTAGATTGCAGTGCTGTAAACACCTCAAAAAAATCCTCTGGTAATACCCCTTTGCTATTTAATAAAGTACCGTCCATATCTGTCGCGATTAGTTTGATCATGTTCGTCCTCCTGTAACTATAAGTGCATCCACTCATTGATATTATACAAGTAGATGTACTGATGGGCAACTGAAATCTTTGTAATTCCTTCTAATGCCATGGCATAGAAGGCTAATTGTTTTTGATAACGTATCCTAATTTTTTCTTTGGAAGCTTCTATATTTTTTAAATCCACATAGTCTGTTTTGTAGTCTACAACTGTAATACCTTCTTCATCTATAAAGTAAGCATCAATTACCCCTTGAATTAAAATCTCTTCATCCTCAGGATAACTTGGATCTACCAAAGAAGCTGGAGCCAAATAAATAAATGCCTTTTCCTTTTCAAAATGCTCTGCCCTACGCATTTTCTCTACCACATCAGACTGACTCATTGCTACGAGTGTTTTAGGATTGATGACACTTAATACCTCTGGTTCTAATTTCTTTTCTAGGATAAGGCGCTCAATCTCCAACCTAATAGCTGCTTCATCTTGAACTTTTAGATAATCTAGATGTTCAAATATGCTATGAATCAGTGTACCTCTTCTTGCTCCTTCTAATACTTCTTTGCTTTTAATAAAGCTTGGGACAGGTACTTCTAATGCTTGCTCAAAGATTTCATCTGTTGCATCATGATACTCAAATAATTGCACATCTGCATAATCGTCACTCTGTGTTTGGCTCTTTCTTTTAATTTCTGAAACAGAAACCTTAGTTGGTAATAGCACCGCTTCATTATGGGCATACTGATAACTCAAACGTCGATTAATCTCTTCTTTAAATTCACTATACGCAACGCTTGAATCCCAATTTTCTAATAAGACACGTTTATCACTAACTGCAACTTGTTGTTCTTCTTTTAAAGCACCTAGCTCTTCTTTATGCCATACTTTAACCTGCCATTTTGACTTGCCTTCAAATAAATAACTTGGTCTATCACCTACTACCTCTCTAAATGTATCTAAGCTTTGATTTGCATATAAACTCATTCCAATCCAGTTTAAATACGAACCACCTCTTTTGACACCTAATGGCATGATGGCCTTTTGGTCACGATTTGCAAACATACGCCAAGTATTAATTCGGTCTTCTAACTGTGGCACTGTTCCTGTAATAAATAATTTTTCTTTGGCACGAGTTAATGCTACATATAAAACACGCATTTCCTCAGATGTATTTTCCATTCTAATTTGCTGTTTCATTGCAAGCTTTGGCAAAGTTGGATATTTTACATAGCCTTCTGTATCTACAAAATCTGGTGCAAGTCCTAGTTCACTATGCACAAGCACAGATTTTCTTAAATCCGCATTATTAAATTTCTTACTTGCATCACATAAAAAGACAACACTAAACTCCAGACCTTTACTTTTATGAATACTCATAATCTGCACAAGATTTTCATTATCTCCTACCAGCTTAGCTTCTTTTAACCCTTCTGATGTTTGACTTAGCTTATCTAAATATTGAAGGAATCCAAATAACTTACCATGATTATTCGCTTCATATTCTGCTGCATATTTCTTAAATAAATCTAAGTTTGCCTTCTTCTTTGCACCTGTTGGTAACATAGAAACATAACGATAATAGCCCGTTTCAGTATACAGCCTTGCAATGAGTTCTTCTGTCTTTAATTCACTGCTATCTTCTCTGTAGTTTTCAAAGCGCTCCATAAATTGCTTTAATACATGAGTTTCCTCTAAGTTTTCCACATATACTTTAAGTGCTTCATAGAAACAGCCCTCTTCTGCAGCTTTACGAATATATACTAATTCATCAAAGCTAATACCCACCATAGGTGAACGTAGTACAGTAATCACAGGTATATCTTGAAGTGGATTATCAATCATCTTAAGTAAACTCATTATCGTCTGAATTTCTATCGCTTCAAAGAAATTATTACTTATATCTGCATAGGCACCAATTCCCTTACTCATTAAGGCATTTTCAAATATACTTGCTTTATTAGATGGTGCACGTAATAAAATCACAATATCCTTTGCTTCTACTTTACGGTATTGACCTAAATCTTTATCAAAAATATGTGTCGGATTTCCCTGCCCACTTAAAAGCTTATGAATAAGTTCTGCCACCATTAAAGCTTCATACTCTACATCCTTTAACGCTTCTAAGCTATTTTCATCCTCTTCGTCATCTACATCTTTTTCTTTGGTTTCTAAAATATGCAGCTCGATTGCATCAGACAGCGCGCCTTCTTCTAAATCCTCTGGATTTCCATCCAGATAGTGATTGCCCACTTTTAACTTAGCGTAATCATCGTATTCTAGCTCTCCTACTGCTGGACTCATGACTTGTTCAAATAAATCATTGACACCTTCTAAAATATTTTCACGACTTCTGAAGTTTTGAGATAAGTCAATACATACATCTATTGCTTCACTTGGCTGATCTCCTTGGTGTTTTTCCCATGCTTGATATTTCTCTGCAAAAATGAGTGGATTGGCTAAACGGAATCGGTAGATACTTTGTTTCATATCTCCTACCATAAAACGTGTTGGCCTATCTACTTCTGCTGCCTCTGCAACAGCTTTTAATAAATTTTCTTGAACGGTATTACTGTCTTGGTATTCATCAATATAAACCTCTTCATAAAATTGACTGAGTTCCTTTGCCACTTCTGTATAAGCCACATCTTGAACTCGCCCTTTTTCATCAAAGATTGGTTCAATAAGTAGCTCTAAACATAAATGCTCTAAGTCATTATAATCCACTACACTTGCTGCTTGCTTTGCCTCACTATAACGTAGCTCAAAAGTTTCAATCACTTCTACTAAAGTTCCCATCAAATGACCTACGTAAGGTAATTGTTTCAGCAGCTTTTCATCCTTCACGTAAGCTAAATCTTCTTGTAATCCTTTAATGACCTCTTTAGCCAAATCACGATAGCCTTTTACCTGATCTTTTAAATCTGGATCACACTCTTGTTTCTTGCGTGAAAATGCCATAAAGCAAATCCCATTAATAGCTGCAATCATCTCATCTAATGGCATCTCTTCTTTCACCTGTGCAAGATATGCCATATCACTTTCAATCGCTTCTTTATAAAGCTCTGGTCCACTATTACATAGACAAAGTTCAAGGGCCTTTTCATAAATCTTCTTTAAATCCGATACCGTATTTTGAATCTGAAGCTTAAAACTCCCCGCCCAAGGCATTTCATTAATGCTTGCATACGGTGTTTGAAGTTTTTCCACCTGTTCTTTCAGCCATACTTTAGGAAATGGTGTACTTTTAGAAAAAGTATCAATATCTAAAATAAGAGCTTTAAGATCTTCCAATCCCTGTACACTCCCATATACCTCTGCTAATTCCAGAAAAGCTTGATTTTCCTCATCCAAATAGCTTTCCATGAGCTCATCCAAAATTTCACTACGCATCATGCTAAGCTCTGCTTCATTTCCAACTTTAATATTTGGGTCGATATCTAGTCTATTGAAATACGCTTTTATTGTCTTTAAACAAAATGAGTGAATGGTTGAAATAGAGGCTTGTGGTACTAATGCCATTTGATGCTCTAAATACATTAACATCTTTTCATTTTTCTCTGGCTCATCTGCTAATTCATTCATCACACTTGAAATTTTATGCGTAATGCGTTCCTTCATCTCTTGTGCGGCTGCACTTGTAAAGGTTACGATGAGGAAACGATCTAATTCTATAGGCTCCTCACCATCTACCCCGATGATACGGTTTAATACACGTTCTGTTAATACAGCTGTTTTTCCTGAACCCGCTGCTGCTGAAACTAAAATATTTGCATGACGCTGATCAATAGCCGCCTGCTGCATCTGTGTCCATGCCATCTATTCTTCCTCCTTCTTTAATTCTTTTTTGCATCCTTCTCTAAATGCTTTAAATGATTCGTGCTCAAGTGCTTCCCACACTTCATCTTTACTCAATACCTCTAACTGTTCATAGCAGTTATCCGGTATTTCTTCATTAAATTGACATACTGTATGATAAATACAATATGAACAAGGATTTTTTCCACCAAGTTGATAAGGTTTGACACTCACTTTACCATTTAAGATTTCTTTTCCTAAATTTTGAATGACACCTAAAATATGCTTTTCCAATTCTTCAAATTGCTCTTTTGTTGCTACAGAAGAACCTTTTCTAATACTACCATCCTTATTAATCGTTACTGGAATCGTGCTACCTGTTCCACTTTTATCCAGTGCATCAATAACATCTCTGTTTTCCAAAACGAGCCCAGATAATTTAAATTGCTTTAACCCTGTGGCTTCAATTTCTTCTTCTCCCATACCTACTTTGTAATTTATATATGGATTATTAATATGGAAGTAGAATACACCACCTGCTTCATATTCTGGATGCATTTCTAAATAAGCATCTAGATAAAGTAATAGTTGAAGTTGAAGCCCATAGTAGACTTCAATTAGATTAAAGTTCTTTTGACCTGATTTATAATCCAAAATCTTAACATACTGCTCCTGTGGCCCTTTGTAGAAAACATCTACACGGTCAATAGTTCCTTTGATTTCAATCTGTCTTTCATCATCAATGTCGATACGAATAGGTGGGAATCCACAGCCCTCTCCAAAGCTAATCTCATAGCCTTCAGGTGTAAAATCTCCATTTTGTAAATGACTGGTCAGTGCTTTTACAGCACGAGCCGTCATCTTTTCTACTTTAGACGCTGTAAATTTAAAATGTCCTGTTTCTTTTTGCGCATTACTCATATGACCTAGTGCATGAAGTGTTGCCTTATGCACGCCCAGTTTCATCTCCTCTTGAGTTGCCTCTGTCCAAGAAGTACCTAAACGCTTAAGTTCCTTTGGATACTGCTCCAAAGCAGAATGGAATAAAGTTCCTACTTTTGCACGGTCTAAGTTAAAGAGTTTTCGTTCTTCTGCACGAAGCCCATAACGCATAAAGTAACAACATGCACACTGTCTAAAGTTTTCTAACTGTGAAATACTTGTTTTAAGTTGATTCCCATATAAGAGCTTTGTTGTTTCTGGTCGTAAGTAATGTTGCTGATTGCTATAGAACAAATACTCTGTTAATATTTCAAAACGATTCTTCCACTCTGGTGCTTCTTTAAACCAGCTCATGACATCTTGCCATATACCAGCTTCGTTTCTGCCTTCCAGATATTCTCTTAGTTGCCCACCTACATAACCAAAAGCTGGGAGCGGTTTTTCTATATCTTTTAACGGTTCTTCCTCTTGATATGCTGTTTCCTTAAACATTTTCTTTAACTTAAAGTAAACTAAAGATGGTCTAAGCATTTTACCATTCTCATCTGCCAAAGCGGCTGATACATATAGTTTCTCTGTTGCTCTTGTTAAAATGGTGTAGATGCTAAACTGCGCTCCATATAAAGGTTGTCTGATCAGTAAGTCTCCAAGACGCCCTTTAGGTCCTCCTACATTTTCACATAACTGTCCAAGTGTCATTTTATCCATATCTGAGAAAATGGTACCTGCTTCTTCCACCTTTGGAATCAATCCTTCATTCGTTCCTAAAATAAAGCATGCTTTTAATCTTGGTAATCTACTTCGATCAATTGACCCAATCATAACTTGATCTTGGGCAGGTGGAATAACGCCCATTTTTATATAAGAAAAGCTCGTCTCCAAAATGCGTCTATAGGTCATCAGATTCATTTCTTCATCTCCTAAAATATCTACAAGACGTTCAAAGACCTCCATCATTTTGCCCCACATTTGTGTATTTTCAAGCTCCAATAATCGATTATCTTCATCTCTACTCTTATCAATAAGGGCTTGTAATGTTTGATAGGCTGAAATATCTTCCAAGAAATAATAAATAGCTTTGGTTAAATCTAATACAGAACATACCCCAGATTTCTTAGCTGCTGTAATACGTGCCTCTAATGCCATAATAGGCTCTAAAACTGTTTCTCGCACTTGATTGATATAAGCCTGCTTTTGCTCATTTTTCTCAAATGTCCAAGGTGACTGCCATTTCTTCTTCCCTTTGATGCCATAGGCCAAAATATAATTTTCTAATTGGTCAATATCCTCCTTAGCTACTGGTAGCATATAAGTACGTAGTAAGCTCATCATACTTTTGTAACTATAAGAAGAAGTTAATACCTCTAACACACTTTCAATAACTGCAACCAAGCTATTGGTGTGAATATTACGTTTTACATCTAAGAAATAAGGAATTTCATATTCCTTAAAGATAGTCTCTACTTGAGTTTGATACGCTGCAATATCTCCTACCATAATGGCACAATCATGATAACGATACCCCTCTTCACGAACTAAGTGTACAATTTGTTTTGCTGCCTGTTCTACTTCTTGACTGCGACTACTATAAGTTCTAAGATGAACTGCTCTATTTTCATCTGAATAAGGTTTTGCATAGAGTTTTAGATATTGCTCTTCTAAATAATTTAGTTCTTGAACCTTAACATCCTTAATCTCTTTTGGTAAAGTAAGATATTCTACTTCGTACGCTTTCTTTTCCTCTTCACAAATCCCCATAATTTTTTGCATATTTAAGATACTTTCAAAGAAAGGATGAGATGGACGAATCCCTTGATTTTTGTTGTATACTTGATCCATTGGTAAAGTGATGGTTAAGCTCTTTACTTTTTTCATAAGCTCTCTAATAATCAAAAGCTGTGTATGCGTAAAGCCATAAAATCCATCAATCCATAAATGGGTATTGGCTAATTTTTTACTTTCCTTAATGACACTAGCAAGTACTGTCATATTCTTTTCTATCGTTACAAATTGCTGTCCTAAATAATCATTAAACGCTTCATAAATCGTATCAATATCTGTCAGCTTACTTTCAAATAATACCCCTGTCTTATCATCTTGAATCATTTCTTGAAGCTCTGCATGAGAAAGTCCTGCCTGTTCTAGCACTGTAATAAAACGGTTCATAGATTCTAAGAAACCTGTATTTTGAAGATTTTTTTTGTAAAACACAATCTCCTTACGGTGTGCTTCTACTACACGTTTTAGAATAATCATGCGTTCCAAATCTTCAATGACAGTGGCATCACTTTTCCCCACCTCTCTGAAGACTTCTCTGGCTAATATATTAAAGCTCATTACCTCTACACGTAGTAACCCTGGTGCAAGGTATTTGGCTAAATCTCTTTGATTTTGTAAGTTAAATTGTTCAGGCACAAGAAGCATTAAAGGTTCATAACTCTCTTGATCTAACTGATTTGCAATCTGCTTATAACAAAGGTGCGTTTTTCCACATCCAGATCGCCCTACAATAAATTTTACTTTTTTCACTTTTTCACCTACTTTTTCTCTCTTTCTTGCTCTTATTTTATCATATTCTTGCCATAAAACGTAGATATCTAACATTTTGATAGCTTTACGACCTAACTTCCCTATGATTTTATTTTCTCTTAATTATTATATATGTCTACTTAATCTAATCCTAAAAACATATAAAAAGTGCTATCTATAGAATGACTTCCATCTAGATAGCACCTTTTCCTCTTATTTAATTATACCACCTTGAAACATGGCTTCATATACTTTGACGCCTTTGTAAAGGATTTTTTCACACCCTACGAACCAATCAAAGTCGCCTTCTACACGGCATTTATATGTATATTCCCCTAATTCTAAAAATCTAGGACCTCTATAAGGCAAATCTTCTTTGATACGTCTTAATGCCTCCAACAAAAAAGTATGATCATAACCCTCACCAACTACACGTCCTGTATAATTCATTCCCCAAATAGGTGTGTTATTTTTCCATACAGCCTCTTCTCCCACGATTTGCTCTTTTCCAAGACATGTATCAATATACTTTAAGTCATCTTTTTCATACAGGAAATCTTGTGCGCTAGGCCTACTTCCTATTACTCTATTGGCTCCAGTAGCATAAGTATGTTGTTTAGCTTCACATAAAAATTGAATGAGTTGTGTTTGATTCATCAATTGGCATTCCCCCTTTAAAGCATTTCCTATTTCTCTAGATATATTGTATCATATTTTTAGATAATTAATAGATTTATTATTAAATTTTTATAAAAACATTTTTACTTGTTTTTTTGCAAAAAGGCAATATCAACATCATTTAATTAATTACACATTATATTTTGTAGTTTTTGCACAAGCTGACATTTCATTTTTTCATGGGTTATTAAACTCGGATGAGAATCTGTACCTATCCCATCTTCTTCTATCTGATTTTCAAACTTAAAACATGTAATACGTCTGTCATCTTCTGTTTTCATAAAGCTTTCTACTGCTTTTTCTATGATTGGATACAATTTTGTATCAATGCCGCCTAATGCGCATATAATATATGCCTTTGGATGATACATTCTAACCATTAGTAAAAATTGATAATAGGTTGCTTCAAAAGCCGCTTCACGTTCTTTAATTCCTTGTGTGTAACTTGCATCATTTGTTCCTAAATGGATCACCACATAATCCGGCTGAAATTCACTAAAATTCCATAATAATTTCTCACCCGTAACCTCTTCTAAAGCTAAATTAGTATACGGATATAACTTAGGCATCAACGGATCTCTTCGAATTGGCATATTCTCTTCTACCCAACTAGATAAAATCCCAATACCACTCCAACTTACTAAATGATAATCTGCATCTAATGCACGTGCCGTTTTTGCAGCATAGGCTAGATAAGGATTTTCTTGAATCGTATTAAAGCAATCTACATCCAATTGCCCTTCATTCCCATAGCCACAAGTAATAGAATCGCCAATAAATTCTATTTTTAAATCTTTATCTAGCGTAGGAATTGGTACTTGTCCCTCTATACTTAAAGTTTTTATGCCTACCTTAGCAAATGCTGCCTCTGAATACTTAATAAGCTTAATTTTTACTGTCTCTACCTGATTACTCTCAAATAAAACATATTGCGCCTCTTCTTGCTCTAAACAAAATCTTTTACTTGGTATTTCTTCATCATTAATAAAAACAGCCATCCATGCTTTTAAATCTTTTTCCCACCTTGCTCCATCTGTCCATAGAACGACCTCTGCTTTTCTTCCTATCATCTCAAATTCAATACCCGAACAAGAATAACTTAAATATCTGATATTATCCTTAAAACTTGTTCTACCTAGCAATTTAACATACTCTTTGGTTACTAAATAATCCACTTAACCTCATCTCCCCATTTTATCTTTATTTTTTATTTTTCTCCTCTTATCACACTTATTCATTTCTATTTTTTTATGATATTCATTTACTTTTAAGTCCTTTATAATAAGCTCTTTCATTTAATTATAAAAAATTAAAGGTACATCCTTATCTACTTTCTCTAAGGTGCACCTCTATATCTTTCATTTATTCCAAGAAAGCATTAATAATAACTTGTTCTGCTTCTTCTTCACTTAGCCCTAATGTTTGTAATTTTAATAACTGCTCATCATTGATACGCCCAATGGCTGCTTCATGTATGATTTGTGCATCTGTATGATTGGCTTCTATTTCTGGGATAGAGCGTACTTTAGAATGGTCCATTAAAATGGCATCACACTGGATATGTGCCTTACAAATATGATTACCTTGAGCAATTGGATGGAACAACTGAACAGATTCATCTTTTGCAACACTACGTGAAATAATCTGTGCACTTGAGTTCTCCCCATCTAAATGAACCATCATATTGGAATGAGCTACTTGTTTGTCATGTGTCATTAAGCGTTCTGTCACAATAAGCTTGGCATCCTTTTCTAGAAAAACTTCTGTTTCTCTTTCTGTGGATGTTACGCCACCTATTTGAACACTTTCCATCTCACAGGTTGCCCCTTCTTCCATATAAATAATGGTTGTTGGATTTAAAACACGCTCACCTGTTCCTTCCCCTTCACCATAATGCTTTTCTACATATTTAATATGTGCGCCTTTTCCTATTCTAAAAGTATGCACCCCACCATGTTCACTTTTAGCATGTCCAGAATTATGGATACCACATCCTGCTATAATAGTAACTTCTGCACCTTCCCCAATTATAAAATCATTATACACCAAATCTGTTTGATTCGTTTCTGTAATAATGACAGGAATATGAACACTCCCTTTTTTAGTAAAAGGTTTCACAATAATATTTATTCCAGGTTTATCTTCTTTGGACTCGATTTTAATATTGTCTGTGGAAAAACGTTCAATACCTTTTCCATTACTTCTTATATTATAAGCTCCTTCTACAGGACCTTCCATATCTGCAATTGTTTTTAATAAATCCTTTGCTGTTTGAGTAAGTTCCATAATCTATGCACGCCATTTTTTACAAATGGCTCCTCCTTCTAAGTCCCATTTATATATTTCATATCATTCTTTAATAAGCGAATAACCCATAATCTATTTCATACTTTATATGATTGAATTAAAGATTTTCTCTCATTCATACGCTATTAATCTAAGCTTATTCTAAACTGATTAACAGGTTAATTTATCACAATGTAATTGTTCCAAAATCACATCCGCTTTGCCCTTTTTAGTTATTTTTCCATCTGTTAAAACCATAATTTCATCTGCCATTTGAATAAGCTTTTCTTGGTGCGAAATAATTATTAGTCCTCTATTTCCTTTTTCTTTTAAACGATTAAATGTTTTTACAAGCATTGAAAAACTCCATAAATCAATTCCTGCCTCAGGCTCATCAAAAATAGTATACTCTGAATTTCTAATAAGTTGAGTTGCTATTTCTATACGTTTCATTTCACCACCAGAAAGTGCTGCATCCGCTTCTCTATTTAAATAATCCTTTGCACAAATACCTACTTCCGACAAATACTCACAGCAGCTTTCTTCGTTTAATGTTTCTCCTGCCGCTATTTCCAATAATTTTTTTACGGTAATCCCCTTAAAACGTGGAGGTTGTTGAAAGGTATAACCCATCCCTTTCTGTGCTCGATCTGTTACACTACATTCTGTAATATTTTCACCGTTTAATAAAATTTCTCCATCGGTTGGCTGGATAATTCCCATTAAAATCTTTGCTAATGTAGATTTACCACTACCATTTGGCCCAGTAATGACTAATATCTTTCCTTTTTCTATCTGTAAACTGATATCATCTAAAATTTTCTTCTTTTCATCACGGTCTGATATCTCATAAGTGATATTTTTAATTTCTAACATATCTATTTCTCCTTATTCTAGTACTTAAAGTCCATTCATTTTTATTATAGCACACTTAATTAAATTTTCAGTTATTTTATCAAATAATCCATTTGTCTTTCTATTTTCTTACTTTTACCCCGTTCACTATTATTTTAAACACCATAGGCTCCTATTCGTATCACGCTTTTTCTTTTATTCATAAAAAATAGGATATCACCTTACTGTAATATCCCATCTTCTCTACTTTTAAATTGTCATATCCAATCTTAAAGACCATATGTCTCCCATTTACTTGTTACCATGCCTTTAATCATTTCGCTCATCTCAACTTCTGCCAAGCAAGCTCTATAGTGGCCATCTTTAACATTTTTTTGTGTTGCATCAATAATGACTTTTATATTTCCTTCTTCATCTGCTATACGTAACACATCTCGTTGTGTATCAATATGCATTAAGATTGCTTTTGCAACCTCAGAAGCATTTTGAATATCTACCTTTTCGTCTACTACAATAAAACATTTTGAGCTAATTTGCTCTTGGTCCCAATAAAATTGACATACTCGGTTAATATCTTGTGGGTCTATCTTACGTATAGATGCTATTGTATAACCTTTAAATATACCTTCTTGAATAACAGCCATTTCACGAATAATGCCACCTAATGCTTCTTCTGTGTGGAAAACTTCTCCTTTTAGTTGTTCTAAATGATGCCAAGTATGTGTTTCTTCCAACTGATTTATTTTGCAAGTTGCATCAATTCCTAAACGATACCCATATCCTTCTACTGATGAGGCATAATCCAAATATGCTAATGGACCTGGTGAAAAAAGCATATCTTCTTTCGGCATAACACACTCTAAAATCCTAGCCATAACACTTTCATAGTCGTTTGGCTTGATTTCTTCATCTACCACAATGACCACTTTACTACACATCGTTTGTTCCATTCCCCATATCATATTCATCACTTTTTTAGCTTGACCCCTAAAGCGCTTCTTGATAGAAAGAATCGCACATCCTCCAAAAGCTCCTTCAGCAGGAAAATCTACATCAACTACTTCTGGTGCTGTCATTTGAATGACTGATAAAAGTAATCTATCAGCTGCTTTTCTTATAAAATGTGTCTCCATTTGTAACTGTCCTATAATGGTTGCTGGATAGATTGCTTCTTTTTTATGCGTCACACAAGTAATATGACATACTGCACACTCACCTTGTGCATTGTAATATCCTGACGCTTCGCCAACTTTTCCTGTCTGACGCAAAGGCTCATTAAAATCAATATATCCCTCTAAAATAAACTCTGCATCCGCAGGCACATAAATATCATTTGTAATGGATTTTACCATTTTGATAGGCGACTTTCTTAAATAGTCCGCTAATGACATCTTATCCATCCATTGAGGTAGATTTGCCGCTGCTGCATATATAAGCATTACATCTGCGCCTAAAACAATCGAAATAGGCATTTTTTCTCCACGTTTTTTGTAATACTCATATTGCGTATAGTCTTCTTCTTGCCATTTCCATTGCATACCTATTGTTTTCTTATCTAGAATCTCTATACGATATGTACCTATACGTTGTCTTCCTAATCTTGAATCTATACTCATCACAATAGGCAATGCCATAGATGGTCTTTCTTCTTGTGGCCAACTATGTAGAATCGGTAGTTTTCTTAAATCTGGATGGTTATTAATTACTTCTTGACAATGCCCTTTTACTGGCATTTTCATAGAAAAAACTTCACCCAAACGACTCAAACTAAATGACGCCTTCGTTTCATTTGTTGTACCCATATAATGTTGACTGAGCATAAATCTTTCTAAGTTTTCATCTAATGCTTTAAAATCAGTAATACCTAATGCCATTTCTACTCGCTTAGGCGTTCCCATTATATTAGTTATAACTGGAAATAATGACCCTTTAACCTTCTCAAACAATAATGCTGGACCAAATTGCTTTGATACACGTTCTGTAATTTCCGTAATTTCTAAATAAGTGTCTACTTCTTCTTTTATACGAATGAGTTCTCCTTCTTTTTCTAATATTTTAATAAAGTCTTGTAAACCTCTATAACTCATGTCCTTCTCCGCTCTGATTGCATTTTATATCATTTATTTTGTCTTATTATAATTTCCATTTATTAATATCTTGTCCATTATACACCACTGCTAATCTAAACATCAACAGAAATGAAAAATGAAAAAAGACGCAGAATTCAATACCTTTTATTCTACGTCTTCTTATGATTTAAAATACATGTCCCTTATAACTATTTTTAGCATCATGCAATTGATTCACTGCACTTTGAATTTCTCTCTTAAGCTCTATCACTTGTTCTTTTCTTTTATTGACTTGTTGTTGCACCATAAAATCCACTATAAAATTATCTAAGAAATAATCCATGCCCTTAATAACACCATCAAAACTAATTTGAATGCCTTTAAAAGATTGTACTTCTCCAATTTCTTTGTTAAATCGTTCAATTTGTCTTGTGGCATATTCCATTTTATTTTGTGCCTCATCAATGCGTGAATGTTTCATAATACTACTCAAAAATCCTCCACCAAATAAGTCCCATAGTCCCCAACTACTTGCACTGCTCAAACTCTTTTCTACCTCATCTAATGCCTGTAATGCACTTTGCCCTGCTAGAATAGCTTCCTCTATTTCCTTTAATTCATGATTCATCGTTGTTCTCCCTCCAAGTAGCTTAATATAATCTATTTTATCAGAGTTTTAGTATCCACCTCTATTATTTATAATTTTTTAATCCCCATTATATGATAGGTAATGTCAAGTTTGACATTACTTTTTAAATTTAAATATCATATATATCAAGGGTTTATACTATTTTTTGCAATAAAAATAGCGATATCCCCTATTTCTAAGTTATAATTGAGTCTCCTACAACAACAAATACAACTAG
>JAGAVZ010000116.1 GCA_017941635.1 Cellulosilyticum sp. | reverse complement strand
CTCCTACTAATGTTGTTGTTGTTGTTTTTCCATTAGTACCTGTAATCGCTACAATTGGTGCTTTACAATACCAAGATGCAAATTCAAATTCACCTGTAATCGTTACACCCGCATGCTTTGCTTTTTTGACAAGGTCAATCTCTGGTGAAACCCCTGGACTTAAAATCAATAAATCAAATGTTTCTACCTCTGGCTCCTCACCTAAAGCATATTGAATACCTACTACTTTCATTGTATCAATTTGCTTTTGCATTTCCTCATTCCATTTTTCATAAGGTTTCCCATCATAAATACATACCATTGCGCCTTGTGCATGTGCTAATTTAGCTGCACCTATACCACTTCTGGCATTACCTACTACAAGGACTTTTTTTTCTTTAATATTCACTTGCCTTTCCTCCTTATAATGCAATTAACCCCACTAAACACATAATTGCTGTAATAATAGCAAAGACTGTTACCACCTTTGTTTCTGGCCATCCACCAAGTTCAAGATGATGATGAATTGGCGCCATGCGTAAGAGTCTCTTCTTTGTCTTTTTAAAATAGGCAACTTGTACAATAACAGATACATTCTCAATCACATAAATAATCCCTATAAGAGGGATAAATAACGGCATTTGTAATACAAACGCCATCATTGCAACAAAACCCCCTAATGCAAGTGATCCTGTATCTCCCATAAAAACTCTAGCTGGATAACTATTAAATAACAAAAAACCAAGCAAACTTCCAACTGTAGCTGCTGCTACTAATACAGCAGCATTTTGCATCATAAGTGCAACAGCTGTAAAAAATGTTGCCACTAAAACTGTTACACTAGATGCTAAGCCATCTACACCATCTGTTAAATTGACCGCATTGACTACTGCTAATGTCGTAAAAACTAAGAACGGCCAATAGAACACACCTAAATCCCATGTCATTCCTTTGGTAAACGGAATAATAATCTCTGTACTTATTCCTGCATAATTGGTTAACAAATAGGCAAATACACAAGTCACAATAAGTTGTGCTATTAATTTTTGCACAGCGGTTAGTCCTAATGAACGCTTTTTTATAACCTTAATGTAATCATCACAAAATCCAATAACTCCAAATCCTATAACTCCCATTAATACAGTTTGTGCTCTCCTATTTCCGCTTAAAAAGCATACTGTTGTAACAATAATACTCATCAAAATAATCATACCACCCATAGTAGGTGTTCCTGATTTTTTCAAATGCGTATTTGGTCCATCATCTCTTACATTTTGACCAAATTTAAGTTTTTGAAGTATTGGAATTGCAAAAGGACTGATTATTATGTTCAAAAAGAATGCAATGAGAACAGCATAAACAGCTTCGTTTTTCATGTTACTTCACCTTTCTTGTTTCTTCTACTAATGTTTCAAAGAACATACCTCTTGAGGCTTTAAAAAGGATACAATCTGCAGGCTCAATGATGTGTTTAATTTCTCTTACAAAATCTTCTTTCGTTGGAAAATAAATCGCCTTCTTGCCACCTGCACTTTTATAAGCAACATCTATTTGCTGAGCAAGTTCCCCTATTGAAATAAGTAGATCGACTTTTACTGATTCAGCAAAAGCCCCCACCTCTTGATGAAGCTGTGGTGCAAACTCACCCATTTCAAACATATCACCTAAAATAGCGACTTTTCGTCCTTTAGATTGATAGTCCATCAAAACACGTAGCGCTGCTTTCATTGAATCTGGACTCGCATTATAAGTATCATCTAATAAAGTTAAGCCATATTCAGTTTCTGTAATGTGCATGCGCATTTTAGCTGGCTGGTAACTTGATAAACCTGTCATAATCTCATCTTGAGTTAAATGATAATGTTCTGCAATAGCAATAGCAGCTAATGTGTTATACACCATGTGCTCTCCTAATGCTTTAATACGAATACTATACTGCGCTTTAGGTGTTGTTACTTCAGCAAGTGTATACATCCCTTCATTTTTAATGTTTTTTGCCCAATAATCATTTTTAGGATTGAGACCATAAGTAACTTTTGAAACAGATAAGTCTTTTAATTCCCCCAAAAGATCATTATCACCATTAATCACTAAAAGTCCATCTGAACTTAACCCATCTAAAATTTCTAATTTAGCTTTTAAGATACCTTCACGACTTCCTAAATTTTCAATATGGGAAGTTCCTACATTGGTAATTACAGCTACATCTGGTAATGCTGCTGTTGTTAGATTATGAATTTCACCAAAATGATTCATCCCCATTTCAATAACTGCTACTTCATGTTCTGGCTTTAATTTAAATAATGTTAATGGTAAACCAATTTCATTATTAAAATTCCCCTCTGTTTTGTGTACATTCCATTTGCCACTTAAAGTTGCTGCAATCATTTCTTTTGTACTGGTTTTGCCTACACTCCCTGTAATACCAATGACAGGAATATCAAAGGTTTTACGATAGAACTGAGCCAAATCCAAAAGGGCTTTGCCTGTATCTTTTACCCAAATCGTTACAAGTCTAGAATCGACTATATCTTCTTCCATCGTCAATGTAGCAACTGCACCTTTATCATAAACTTGACCAATAAACTGATGGCCATCAAAACGCTCTCCTCTAAGAGGAATAAAAAGACCTTGGTTTACCATCTGTCTAGAATCTGTTGTGATTTCATGAATGACTACAGATTCTGTATTAGGTACTAATAATTTACCTTGTACTGCCTCTACAATATCTTGGATCGTTAATCTCATTTTTGTTCCTCCTGTAAATATTTTCTTACGACTTCACAGTCATCAAAATGAATAATACGATCTTTAAGAATTTGATAATTCTCATGTCCTTTTCCTGCAATTAAAACCACATCTTCTGATAATGCTTCTTTTAGTGCCTGACAAATAGCCGTTTCACGGTCTTCAATTTTATCATAATGAGCAGTTAATTCTTTTACTCCAGCTTCTACTTCATCTAGAATAGTAAACGGATCTTCTGTACGAGGATTATCTGATGTAATAATCACATGATCCGAATACTGCGCCGCAATTCTTCCCATAATTGGTCTTTTTGTTTTATCACGATCACCACCACAGCCAAATACTGTAATAATACGCCCTTTGGCAAATTCTTTGATTGTTTCTAAAACATTCTCTAATCCATCTGGTGTATGCGCATAATCTACCAGTACACTATAACCTTTTTCTGAGGTGAAAGATTGCACACGACCTGGGACACCTTTTAACTCAGCTAATGCTGCAATAATATGTGTCATAGGAATATCTAATTGTCTAGCTGCTGCAATAACAGCTAATGTATTATACACCGTGAATTTTCCTGGAATTGGTACAGCTATTTCAAATGTACCTTCTGGACTATCTAAAGTATAAGTTACACCCGCTGCTGTTATCTTAATATTTTTTGCATGGTAATCTGCTTCATGGTCAATGCCATATGTTACAAGTTTACAAGTCGCGCCTTCTGTAATAAGCTGAATATAATCACTATCTAAATTTACAATACCTGTTTCACAACACTTAAATAAACGCGCTTTTGCTTTTGCATAATTTTCCATTGTTTTATGAAAATCTAAATGGTCTTGTGTCAGATTTGTAAAAATACCTAATCTAAATTTTGAACCCACTGTTCTTTTGAGTTCTAAAGCATGAGAAGATACTTCCATCATGGCAACATCCACTTTTTCATCTGCCATCTTTCTAAAAAGACGTTGTAAATCTAGTGACTCAGGTGTTGTACGTTCTGCCTTAAGCACTTGAGTGCCAATGCGATTTTCAATAGTTCCAATAATTCCTACTTTTTGTTTGTAGGCTTCCAAAATTTGTCCGAGTAAAAATGTAATACTTGTTTTTCCGTTTGTTCCTGTTACACCTACTAATTTAAATGATTCAGACGGATGTTCATAGGCATTATTTGCAATCTGTGCCATCGCTAATCTTGTATCTGATGTTTGAATCACTGTCACCTCTTGAGATTTTACCTCTACTGGCTTTTGAACTAAAACAACACGTGCACCATTTTCAATTGCTGCATCTATATAACGATGTCCATCTGTTTGATATCCCTCTATTGCAATAAACAACCCACCTTGCGTTTTAATACGTGAGTCATAAATAACTTGATCTATTTCTTGCTCTATGTTACCTGTCATACATGTATAGTCAATTCCGGATAATAATGTCTTAAGTTTCATGGTAACCCTCCTTTTATATCATCTGTTATTATAGCACGAGTTTAGTCAATAAAAAAGCTATCTACTGCGTGTATAAGATTATTTTTGTGGTTTTGTTAATACTTTCCCCTGGCAATGGAAATTGAGATATAACCTGCTCTCCTTCACCTTGTATATCTATCTCAACACCAGATTCTTCTGCTTGTTGCTTTGCCTCTTTTATGAGTAAGTTTCTGAAATCAGGGACTGTTATACTTTGCACTTCTTCCTGTTGTAATTCCTCCTGGGTATAGTCCGGCTGAATTCCTAGATAAGGTAAAGCATTAGCTAGGACTTCTTTCATAACAGGACCTGCAATTGCTCCTCCATAATAAGTACCTTTAGGCTCATCAATAATAACAAGGGTCATAATCTTAGGATTATCTGCCGGTGCAAATGACATAAAAGAAGCGGTGTACTTCCCTGAACCACGTGGTAACTTTTGAGAAGTTGCTGTCTTTCCACCAATATGATATCCAGGTATATATGCTTTATGGCCTCCACCTTCTGAAACAACACTCTCTAGTATTTTCTTTAGGCGTTCACTGGTCTGTGCTGAAATAATCTGCTCTCCCTTACCAAAATCAAAAGTTGTTACCACATTTCCCTCTTCATCAATAACTTCTTTTCCACAATGTGGAGTAACCTTATATCCTCCATTGACCGCCGCTGCTGCTGCTGAAAGCAATTGCATTGGGGTAATTTGAAAAGATTGACCAAATGACATCGTCGCAAGTTCCACAGGTCCTATCTTTTCTTTACTATGTAAAATACCAACTGCTTCTCCTGGTAAATCTATGTTTGTTTTTGACTTAAATCCAAATTTCACCATGTAATCATAAAACTTACTTGCTCCAATCCGACTTGCTACTTCTATAAATACTGGGTTACATGAATTCTGTACACCTTGTACAAAAGTTTCTGCCCCGTGAGACCTTGGACTTCTCCAACATTTGATAACACGCCCTGCAACCGTCGTACTTCCTGTACAAGTGAAGGTACTTGTTTCATCTACTACTCCTTCTTCGAGTCCCATTGCAGATGTAAAAACTTTAAATGTTGAACCTGGTTCATAAGTATCATTAATCGTAAAATTACGCCACATCTGATTCAAATAATTTTGTTTTTCAGCCTCTGTAAAGAGCTCCCATGAATTTGCCACTTCCTCATTATTAATTGTAAATGGCTCATTTAAATTAAAATCTGGTTTAACAGCTAAGGCGTAGATTTCTCCATTTTGTGGATCCATCATGATAATTGCCCCTCTTTTGGCACCTTTCATCTCCACTGCCTTTTCAATCGCTTGTTCTGCATATTGCTGAAGTGTTAAATCTAGGGTTGTCACCAGATGATTTCCATTTGTTGGATTCACACGTACTTCCACTTCTTCCTCTCGTCGTTGACCTTTTCCATTGGTCTCCATAAGTATTTTTCCTGGTGTGCCTTTTAAGTAAGCATCATACTTTACCTCTAATCCAATAATCCCCTGATTATCTTTTCCTACAAAACCAATTGTCTGAGAGGCAAGTGTATTAAATGGATAATAACGTTTAGAATCCTCATCTACTTTTACCCCAGGTAAATTCAATGCTCTAATTTCATCTGCAATAGCCTTGTCTACTTTTGTTGCAATTCTTTCAAAGGCTACTCTTTTTGTAACCTTCTTATAAACTTTGTCATAATCCATTTCAAGATGTTCAGAAAGTACTTTTGCCACTCTATCTGGATCTTGTACTTGTGCATGTACAACACCAATGGTTGCTACTGAAGCACTTTTTGCCAAAATATTTAGGTTACGATCATAAATATTCCCACGTGTGGGTGAAATCGTACGGTCTCTCGTTTGCTGTTCTTCTGCTAGTACTTGTAATTTTTCAC
Source organism: Cellulosilyticum sp. (assembly GCA_017941635.1). Taxonomy (GTDB): domain Bacteria; phylum Bacillota; class Clostridia; order Lachnospirales; family Cellulosilyticaceae; genus Cellulosilyticum. Next base: position 14,743 of record JAGAVZ010000116.1, on the reverse strand, counting down.
CTTCAACAATTTGCACATAGCCTAATCTCACACACATGGTCATGAGTAGCACTAAAAAGCACATCATTAATGTAAAAATTCTTCTCTTCAGTTGAAGAGAAATTTCATTATGCATACAAAAACGCCTCCCTTTAAAGTTGTCTTAACTACAGTCTATTTAAAGAGAGGCAGCATTATGCCATTATTCACTTGTTTCGATAATAATTTTATTACCTTTTTCTATCTTATATCCACTTGTTGGAATTTGATGTTGTATCACACCCTGTCCACTTCCTTGAATCGTAAAGTAATCTCCAACTAATGCTTTGGCATCCGCTATCGTCATACCTAATAAATCTGGTACCTCTACTAATTGATCTGGCGTTTCAGTTTTTGCATATAATGTAACTGTTCCATCCTTTCGCCATGTTGCACCAGCTTCTGGATACTGTTTATCTATTGTTTTACCAGTACCAATTACATTATATTCAACACCCAATGTACGAAGTGTATTAATCGCTTCATAGATATTTTTGCCTACTAAATCTGGTGCAGTAAACGTTTCCTGACCTTCAACAACTACGCTGTTATTTGTCTCAATTTCTAAGTATGGGAATATTTCTGTCATCATATCTTTAAATGCACTCGCTGGTGCGCCTGTTCCTTCTGGCATATCATCCATAACAATCAGCGCAACGACTTCAGGATTCTCTACAGGTGCAAATCCCATGAAAGAAACGGCATATTTATCTTCAACCCTATTAGTTGTTCCTTCAATAAATTTTTGCCCTGTTCCAGTCTTTCCACCAATTGCATAGCCTGGCACATTGGCTTGTGTTCCTGTCCCCTCATCTACTACCTTTTGTAAACTTGTTTTTATGACATCTGCTATACTTGTAGATAGTACCTGTCTTCTTGTAACTGTTCCATGCTTTAGCAATAACTCTCCACTAGAACTTATGACTTCTGATACAACATGTGGTTCCATTAAATAACCACCATTAATAACAGATGAAAAGCCTGTAATTAACTGAATAGGCGTTACTGTAAAAGTTTGCCCCATAGAATAGGTTGCTTTTTCTACAGAACGTAATGAATCATGTAAAATCCCTTCTTCTTCACCAGCTAATTCTATACCTGTTTCTTCACCAAAACCATAATCATAAATATATTTCAGAAATACCTCTCCATCTAAATCTTCTACCATATCCATCATTGCCACATTACAAGAATTTGCTAATGCTTCGCTTAATGTCTGGTGTCCGTGTCCCCCTGCCTTCCAACAAGGAATCGTTCTATCGGCAACTCTCTTATAACCTAAGCATGTATATGTTTTGTCTGTATTAATCATACCTTCTTGAAGTGCCATTGCTGCAACTAAAGGTTTAAAAGTAGAGCCTGGTTCGTACGTATGTTGTATTCCATAGTTCTTCCAAGCTTTATTTAAGGCCGCACTCATTTGTTCTTGTTTCATATTAAGCCACACATTATCACCTAATTGACCAGACAAATTATTATACGTATTTGGATTATAACTTGGATAAGAATACATTGCCATAATTTCTCCTGTAGAAGGATTCATTACTATACAACTTGCCTTAGAAGGATTATGTTCATTAATATACTTTGACATCGTATCCTCTACATATTGCTGCACAACTTGGTCAATAGTTAATTTAACTGTTGCCCCCGGTATAGGTTCTTGATATTCACTTGTAATAATATTGCCATCTTGCACTTGAGAATAAGCACGTCCAGACTGTCCCACCAAATAGTCCTCATAACCTTGCTCTACACCATACTGACCTAACTCACCATTATAAAAACCTAACACATGAGCTGCTAATTCTCCCTGCGGATAATTTCTTTTATATGTCTTCTGAACCGTTACACCACCTAAGCTTTTTAGCTTTTCTACCTGTTCTTCGGTAAATTCCATTTTTTGAACTAATGGATACCATTGATTTTTTGGATTTGCCTCTATCTTCTGCATAACCGTTGCTTTAATCTCACTTGCAGATACACCTGTTACTTCTTCAAGTGTCTTATATATATTTTCTCTTTTCTCCTGGGTCTTAACATTATTTACAATTTGATAAGGGCTTAAAATAACATTATAAGTTAATAAACTTGTTGCGAAATTTCTACCATTTCTATCCTGAATAGTACCTCTAGGCGCCTCTAATATTGACTCACTTCGATTCATATTCGCTAAAGTTGCTGTGGCATATTCATCATGCTTAAACAAAGTTAATCTAATAACTTCCAATCCTAACAATGCAAATACACCACACATAATTCCCCCAATCAAAAGAATACGCCCGTTCAGGCTTTCTTTCTTAGGTAAGGCATTTGTTTTTTTTCTTCTTTTTTTCTTTTGCATCATGATCCTACCTTTACTCATGATATGTTGTATAACTTTGCTCTGGCAAGTCAATATAAACAATCTGATATGCTAAAGGTTTCTGCATACCTAATTCATTAATTGCTCTTTCTCTAATAGTATCTAAATCCATTTTTTTGGTCATTTCTGATTCTATGGTAGTAATTTTGTTGGCTAAAGTAATTTTTTCAGTCTTGAGTGTATTGAGTTGACTTTGTTTTGAACGGAGCTGTGAATAATTATGCACGTATATCATTGATGCTACAAATAGTGCCACTCCACAAAGTGACATTTGTACACCAAATGCTACATCCAGTTTATGTCTTGGTGCAATTTTATTTTTTCGTTTTGGCTCACTTGGACCAGGTACTCTAACAGGTTCTGCTGGTTGTGCATAAGCTCTTGCCACACTATCATATTGATAATTGTATTTCACTCTATTTTCCTTTGCCATCTTTTACCCCACCTTTATATTTTCTCAATTATCCTTAATTTGGCGCTTCTTGAACGAGGATTCGCCTCTACTTCTTCATCTGAAGGTAAAATAGGCTTTCTCGTAATGACTTTGACTTGTGGCACTTTACCACAAACACATATAGGTAAATTTCTAGCACAAGTACATGGATCTTCTAAACTTTTAAATGCATGTTTTACAATACGATCCTCTAAAGAATGGAATGTAATAATACATAATCGCCCACCTGGATTGAGTCTTGCTACAATATCTTGAATTGTCGGTTCAATAATCTCCAACTCTCTGTTTACCGCAATACGGATGGCTTGGAATGTTCTCTTCGCTGGATGTGGACCATCTTTTCTTGCACTTTGAGGAATAGCTTTCTTAATGACATCCACTAGCTCATAAGTTGTTTCAATTGGCTTGTTACCTCTCTCTGTCACAATAAAAGAGGCAATTCTTTTTGCCCAACGTTCTTCTCCATACTCTTTGATAATTTGATATAAATCTTCTTCACTCATGGTATTCACCACTTCATATGCATTATATGACGCATCTTGATTCATTCTCATATCTAAAGGTGCATCGTGCATATAAGAAAAGCCTCTAGATGGTTCATCTAATTGATGTGATGAAACCCCTAAATCAATGAGCATCCCATCTACCTTGTCTACCCCTAACTGATCAAGGACAGATTTCACTTCCACAAAATTACTCTTCACTAAAGTAACTTCTGGTTTTACACCACTAAGTCTTTCTTTTGATACCGCAAGTGCATTATTATCTTGGTCAATCCCAATAAAACGCCCTTCTTCACTTAAGTGAGAACAGACAACACTAGCATGTCCTGCTCCACCTAATGTACCATCTACATAGGTACCATTTGGTTTAATATCTAAACCTTGTATACATTCATTTAATAAAACTGACACGTGTTCGAATTTCATTTTTTCTCCTTCTATATGCCTAATTCTTCCATTTGTGATGCAAGTAATTCCATATCCAACGCTTCATTATTATAAGAATCCCATTTCATTTGACTCCATACTTCAATGCGATTACTCATTCCAATAAATACTATGTCTTTTTCAATCTCAGAATATACTCGCAAAGAATTAGGAATTAATATTCTTCCTTGCTTATCTGGACTACATTCAATAGCGCCAGACAAAAAGAAACGAACGAATTTTCTAGCATTTATATTTGTAAGTGGTAAACTCTTTAATTTTTGTTCAAAAATTGTCCATTCATTGAGAGGATAAATAAATAAGCATCCATCTAGCCCCTTTGTCAGGACAAACTTTTCTCCCAATTGCTCTCTATATTTTGAGGGAACAGTTACACGATATTTATCATCTAAACTATGCTGATATTCCCCTATAAACATGTCCTATCCCCCACTTCTACCCACTTACACCCATTTTCTTATATTCTATGTGTTTTACCAAAAAATTTCAAGTTAATTTACATATCCTATCATAATTATTTACAATGGCATAAAAAAAAGACCACTTTCTTAAATGAAAGGGCCTTTTGTCTATTATGAACACTTCGCTGTTGTAAGATTCTTATAGTATCTTACAATTTCTTCATCTAGCATGACACTTAGCGAGTAAATCATTGGTGATTGGCAATCCGTGCTTTCATTGCTTTCTAGTAATTGATTCAAGTTTTTTTGCATAAATGCAATACTCTCTTTCATCTTTTTCATATTAATCCCCCTTAAATCAAAAAAACATTTTAAAATCATTTTATTTTTATCTCTATATTTGGTATTATAATACATCCTTTGGAAAAAAACAACATTAATTCTGAATATTTGTTTATTTTATTTTATTAGGTATTTTTTTCGACATATTACCATCCCAATAATTCCCATTATTACCGATATTATTGCAACAACTTGCGACACAGGAATTTGTGTATGCCATAATAAAAGTTGATCTGTACGTAAACCTTCTACTAAAAATCTTCCAACCCCATATCCGATTAAATATAAGCAGAAAATTTCTCCATAGGCTTTTCTATGTTTTCTATAAATTAATAAACCAACTAATAGCGCAATATTCCAGCAAGACTCATATAAAAAAGTAGGATGTACTTGAATATATTCTGCTGCGCCAAAAGCATCAAAAGTTTTTACATGATTTAATACATCTTGAGAAATAGGTGGTTTTGCCTCACTTTTTAAGATTGCCATTGCCAATAAATTATCTGTATAACCGCCAAAAGCTTCTTTATTAAAGAAATTCCCATATCGGCCAATTGCTTGTCCTAATATCAATCCATAAACCGCCACATCAGCAAAATGCATAAAACGCATTTTCTTAATACGTGTATAGATAATGGCACAGATAATAGAAGCAATAACCCCTCCATAAATAGCTAGTCCACCCTGCCTAATATTTAAAAGTTGACCTAAATTTGCTTTATAATAGTCCCAATCATTAAAAACAACATAATATAAGCGCGCCCCTAAAATAGCAAATAAAATATCATATAAAATAAAGTCCATAAAAAGATTTGGATCAAGATTTTCTTTCTTTGCAATATGACATGCCAATAGTGTCCCTAAAATAATCCCTGTAGTTAAAATAATGCCATACCAATAGACAGATATGCCAAAAATAGAAAATGCTTCTGAATTTAAATTAAATGATATTCCCAAGTTTGGAAAATAAATATTTGGTATTTCCATAATACCCCTCCTTTTTTGCTTTTTTAATTATAGGAGATTTCAGCCGTTGTGTAAATGTGGCAGTATAATTCTTTTTATTTTTTAGATACTAAAAGTATACCCTAGAAAGGAGCTTATCATGACTCAACATTATAGACATCATCGCGTTGTCAAACGTGAAAAAGAACCAACAAACCAATTTTGTCTTCAGTCTTGCTGTGATTCTATGATGGAAGCGGCAACCAATCAACCCTTACTTGCCCTAGGCATTTTCCTTCTCTTTTTATTATTGCTTATGAAATGTCTATTCTGTCACAAATAAAACTGCAACTTATTGCAGTTTTATTTAATTTGTTGTATTTACTGCCATAATGCGATAAACTATACAGTGATATAAACATACTTATGTCCTTTATAGAACATTATAAAGGTACTAAGTTTTGAGGAAGGAATGAAACATATGAAACTTGGAATAGTCGGTCTTCCTAACGTAGGAAAAAGTACACTATTTAACGCATTAACAAAAGCAGGCGCTGAATCTGCAAACTATCCATTCTGTACAATCGAACCTAACGTTGGGGTTGTACCTGTACCAGATAAAAGATTAGAAGTATTACGTGAAATGTATAACTCAAAACGTACATTACCTGCTGCTATTGAATTTGTTGACATCGCTGGTCTTATCCGAGGAGCAAGTAAAGGGGAAGGTTTAGGAAACCAATTTCTTTCACACATTCGTGAAGTAGATGCGATTGTACAAGTTGTACGTTGCTTTGAAGATGAAAATATTGTACACGTTGATAAAACAGTTGATCCAATCCGTGATATTGAAACAATTAACTTAGAGCTTGCTTTTGCAGATATGGAAATGATTGAAAGACGTATTGCAAAACAACAAAAAGCTGCTAAAGCAGATAAAGCAATCGCTGCTGAAGTAGAAATTTTAAAAGAAATCTATGCAACATTAGAAGCAGGTAAACCAGCTCGTAACCTTTTAGGTGAAGATGAAGAAAAAGATGCTTTCATTACATCTATCGGTCTTATCACATCTAAACCAATGCTTTATGCCGCAAACATCTGTGATGATGATTTAATTGGTGGCATTGAAAATGAATACGTTGCACGTGTACGCGAGTATTCTGCTGCTGAGGGTTCTGAAACATTCGTTATCTGTGCAAAAATAGAACAAGAACTTTCTGAATTAGATGAAGAAGAAAAAGCTGCTTTCTTAGAAGACCTCGGTCTCACATCAACAGGATTCGACCGTCTCGTGGCTGCAAGTTATAAACTTCTTGGTTTAATCAGCTACTTAACAGCTGGTGAACAAGAAGTACGTGCTTGGACAATCAAAGTAGGTACAAAAGCACCTGGTGCTGCTGGAAAAATTCACTCTGACTTCGAAAGAGGATTTATCCGTGCTGAAATCGTAAACTTTGAAGACTTAGTGGCTTGTGGTTCTTATACAGCTGCAAAAGAAAAAGGTCTTGTACGTCTTGAAGGTAAAGAATACGTTGTTCAAGATGGCGATATTATCTTATTTAGATTTAATGTTTAATCTAAAAACGGTGAACCAAAAGTTCACCGTTTTTATTTTATTCATGCTTTGACACACTATAACATTTCATATTCTCAACATAAAAAGGTGATGATTTAAAATATAACTTTTGAATCATCACCTTTTTATTATCTTATTTTATTTCTCATCTTTCATTTGATGATACTTATTTTTTTCTTCTACAACTGTTTCTTCTACTATTGTTTCTTCTTCATTTTTATTCTTTCCAAATAAATCAGGTACTTTCGAAATAAGCCCTGGAATCATATCAATTAGTTTTGTAATACTGTCTTGGTTGCGAATGTTAATGAGTTGTGTTGTCCCGTTTTGAATGACAAGCATTGCACTAGGTGAAACTTTTGCTCCAAGTCCACCTGCACCTGCGCCAACACCACCATCTACTCTTTTTTCTTTTTCTTTATGTCTTTCCACAAATTTGTTACTTGCTGTAGAACCTGTAGCTGCACCAAAACTTACATCAATTAATGGTACTAAAATTGTTTGATCAATATGAATAGGTTCACCTACTACTGTCTTTGTTGTAATAAAGTTTTCTAACTGACTCATTAACCCATTTAAATCTTGATTGATTTTATTTTCCATTATGCTCTTCCTTTCTTAACTCTATAATAAATTTAATTAAAGATCTAACTGATTGGCTTAATGCACACTGAAGGATAATCAGTAAGATACGGCCTATTGTAAACTTCCCTTTAACAAGAAAACCACCTTCTAAGCAAGCTCTTTCATATTCTCCTTTAACAATACCATGTTTATAGTATAAAGGATATAACATGGTGAGCTTTGCAATTAATTCCCCTGTATCTGCTGGATCCTCTTCACCAATTACTACTTCGAAATCCCATTCATACGGCCATACCGTTTTAATAATACGCCAAATACACTTACAAATTTGCCTAATCGCCCAATATGTTTGCTTATCAAAAATCAATTTCTTTGCCCAAAAAGATGGCATTTCCTTAACTGTTTCTATTGTTTCGTCCTTAACTTTACCACTTACTTCTTCTACACTCATTACTGTTGCTTGTTTAAGGTGAGGATTAACCTTTTTTTCTTGCTTAACATTTTCAGTTTTTGACATGATTGGTCGATGAGATGACCTTTTCTTAAGCATTTCTTCTTTTTTAAGATTTACTTTTGATTTATTCTCCTGCCTAGCATCTGACTTCTTCTCTTCTATCCCTACTTGTATAGGAGGTTCTACTTCCTCAGCCTCATTTTTATAAAGCACTCTTCCAAAAAGGCTAATCTTGTGATTCTTCTTCTCTTCATCTAAGTAAAAAATCCCCTTTATCCCCATCAGGTAAGTGACCTTTATGTCATATGATAAATTTTCATACTTCGCCCAATATGCTTCATAACGTATGGGAGAAAGCAGAATAATACCTAATATAACCACCCCAAGTCCAAGGATGGACAGAACAATGATAAGAATTATTTTTATTATTAACCATAAAATACTCATTATACACCTCTTTTATCTTAAAGATTGGTGTAGGTTGTTGTCTGTTTATTGTATAAAGCATCTACCAATTCAGTAACCTGTTTCACTGCTTGACTTTTAGTATGACATAGTGCAAGTAATGTTGCATTTGTATAATGTTCACTTAAAAATCTAGTCTCTACAATTTCAAACAACAAGTGTTGATGTGGAGACGTACACACCACATACGCATGTCCCCTATAACGATTATGCCTACAAAGTTCTTTTTTTCTGAGTATGTTCCATTTGATCTTAGGATCAATCCAGACTTTTTTACTAATCTTCATCGAAAACGCCTTTTCTATTTTTTCTATTATACTATTGACCTAACTTTGCTATATTATACCATATTCGTTAGGATTTTGCCTAGAAATAACTTTCCCTTATAGCCTAAACATTGTATAATACTAAAGACATTAATTAAGAAAGGATTCATCATGTTATCATTAGAAAATTTAATTCACAGTCCCATTTTAATACGTCTTTGTATTTCCCTTGCGGTTTTATTTATTGTAATGGTTGTCAAACGTCATTTAAATAATTGGGTTATCAAACTGTTCTCACATATTCACTTTCATAAGGTGCGTTTAGAGATAGATTCCCTTAACCGATTACAAAAACCAATTAATTATATATTAGTAGTAACAGGTATTTATATTGCCTTATCTGTTTCACCATTTGTTGCCTATTCAAAAGAGCAATTCTTACACATTGGTGAAATGGAGATTTTAATAAGCATTATTCCTTCAAAAAGTATCTTTAACTTATATTTGGCCATTGCCTTAAGTATGGTTACTTGGATTGTTTATGAGCTAGAACGTATTTATGAACAATTTTTCACAGAACTCAACGAGAAACTAGTTTTAGTAGAAAATACTGTTTTTATTCGCTACTTAGCACGTATTATTAACTTCTTTACTTTAGCGCTTGGTGTTTCTGCTGTTCTTGTTGTCTTAGTACCTGGCATTTCTAGCATTTTAACTGGTGTTGGAATTGGGGGGGCTGCACTTGCATTAGTTGCTAAAGACTCTTTAACAAGTATGATTGCCGGTATGTTCTTACTATTAGACAAACCTTTCATCATTGGTGATTGGGTAAGCTTAGATTCAGTTGAAGGTATTGTAGAGGATATCAGTTTTAGAAGTACTCGCGTACGTACTTTTACACAAGGTCTTGTGATTGTCCCTAATAGTAAGATTAGCAATGCAGATATTACAAACTGGAGCCGTATGGAGAAAAGACGTGTTTCTTTCTTATTTGGTGTATCTTATAACACCACTCCAGACCAAATAACTGATTTAACAGATTGCATTAAAAATATGCTTGCACAATTAGAGGGTGTTGAAAAAGATACACCACTTGTAAACTTTACAAGCTTTGGAGATTTTAGCTTAAACATTCAAATTATCTATTATACCCTTACAACAAAAGCTGCTGAATACCTCGCTATTCAAGAGCAAGTTAATCTTGAACTTTTAAGAATTTGTGAGGAAAATCAAATCGAAATTCCATTCCCAACACAAACTATTCTTATGCCTAAAGCAAATGAATCCTAATCTATAATGATTTATTATAAAAGGGTTGTCCCATCTCGTACAACCCTTTTATAATTTACAATCCTTCAAAATCTTATTCCAGATAAATATATGCTATGTTGTTATTAGACTATACAATAATCCATGTAATCTTATCCCATCTCGAATAAAATAGGCCACATCCTATTGTAGTTTTTCATTCATTCAATCTATATTAATTCTGTCTGTTCTTCTATCACTTCAATATCATAGCTATTGCTGTAGTTTATATGTATTAATCACACTAAATGATGACAATGAAATAGTCTATTTTTATCACAAAAAATAGCAAGCCTAATGGCCTGCTATTTGTATGTGTTAACCAAGTCTATACGCCGGGTTCTGTATTTGACAGTCATCTATCTACGCCAACAGTTACCTATTGGCTCTAGCGACCTACCCAAGACTAGCGAGCAACTATTTATGTCTTTATACGGTCTTGCTCCAGGTGGGGTTTACATGGCTCCCTTAGTCACCTAAGGGACGGTGAGCTCTTACCTCGCCTTTCCACCCTTTCCCATCAAATTGATAGGTGGTTTATTTCTGTTGCACTTTCCTTAGAGTTACCTCCACTGGGGGTTACCCAGCACCTTGCTCTGTGGAGCCCGGACGTTCCTCAGGTATCTTCTTTCGAATCAATACATGCGACTGTCTGGCTTACTTAACAGCTTTTTTAGTTTACCTTAATTCTTATGTCTTGTCAATTCTTTTCGTCAACTTTCGTCATATTAATTTCTACTATTCAAAGGAGCTTCCGCCTACAAACTCACGTAATAGCGAATTGCTCGGAATATCTGAAGTGTCCATAGGCAGAAAGTATTCTAAGAATTTTAACATTCTCTTAGCTTCACTATAATATGGGGAATTTCGAGAAATTCTAAATAGTAAAGGCTCTGCTAATGCCTTGAGTGCTGCTAGCTCATAAATTAAAACGGTATTGAGCATCACATCTGCTTCTTCCTGGAACGGGAAAATATTTTTATTTTCGCCACGTCTTACAGATGCCCAAATAGCTAATGTTTTTTCTGGTTCTGTCCCTCGATATTGATTATCACGAATCATACGGCGTATGAGTCTAGTATCTGTTGTCGGAATACGATTATGTTCATCAATATTCAGTTGCGTTAAACAGCTTACATAAATTTTAAATTTATTTTCTTTTGGGATGGCATAACTTAGCTTTTCATTTAATCCATGTATTCCTTCAATCACTAATACCTCATCTTCCGCTAAATGAAGGGTGTGACCATGATACTCCCTTTTTCCAAGTACAAAATTAAAGCTTGGAATTTCTACTGTTTCGCCTTGAATCAGCGCTTTCATATGTTGATTAAAAAGTTCAATATCAATTGCTTCTAGGGCTTCAAAATCATATTCCCCATATTCATCTCTTGGTGTTTGTTCTCGATTTACAAAATAGTCGTCTATTGAAATCACATGGGGTTTCAAGCCATTTACCTTAAGTTGTATGCATAAACGCTTTGCTGTTGTCGTTTTACCCGATGAAGAAGGTCCTGCAATCATAATCAGCTTGACATTTTTGCGCTCTACAATTTTGTCTGCAATCTGTGCAATTTTCTTCTCATGTAACGCTTCAGATACTTTAATAAGTTCATCTGATTTGCCGTTGGCAATAGCATCATTTAATGCGCCTACTGTATCCACTCCCAAAATACGCGCCCATCTTTCTGATTCTCTAAATATATGAGAAAGCTTTGGTTGAGGCACAAATGGCGCCAGTTTACTCGGGTCCTTTTCATCTGGGAACTGTAAAACAAAACCATGTGCATACGGAATCAGTTCAAATAATGGTATTTGACTTGTGTTTGTTAACATATAGCCATAGAAATAATTTTTAACACCATCTAAGGTATAAATGTTAACGGTTGATGTGCGACGATATTTAAAAAGATTCTTCTTATCCAACATATCTTCCTTTGAAAAAATCTTTAATGCTTCATCTACTGATACAACTTTCTTCTCAATTGGCAAAGCTTCTTGCACCATTTGATGCATCATCTTTTCAATGACTTTTATATTCTCCTCATTGCAACAATGTACATTTGAAAATTCACAGAAAAATCCACCTGCGATATGGTGATTTACTAAAATATGACAATCACTAAGTACACGTTTCGCTGCTGCAATCAATAAAAAAGTTGCACTTCTTTGATAAACACGCATCCCATCTTTTTGTCCTAAATGAATAAACTCTAAATCCTGTATATCCTGTGTTACGCAAGCACAAAGCTCCTTAAAATGATTTTCCATCTTAGCAATCATAATAGGATATGGATAATCTTTTTGCATGCGACTTGCTATTTCCTGCAACTTAATCCCTTTTTCTACTTCTAAAATTTGACCTGTTGTTAGCTGAACCTTTACTTGATCACTCATGTGATTTCCCCCTTTATTTAGTCCACAATGTCTCTCCATTCATTTTAGAATAAAGCACCTGACAATTTTTAAACTGTGCCTCAATACATCTTCCAATTGGCTCAAGTGCCCTATGTTCTGATGCATAGTGCCCTACATCTAATACAACTAACCCTAAACTTTTGGCCATTTGACCTTCATGGAATTTTAAATCTCCAGTAATATAAACATCTGCTACTCTTGCTGCACTTCCTATAAAGGAACTTCCCGCACCTGAACAAATCGCTACTGTTTGAATCATTTTAGGTGTAGGATCAGTTACACGAAGGTAGTCAATTTTAAAATAAGCTTTGACTGTTTGAATCCACTCATCTAATGAAACCGCTTTTTCTAATCTACCATAACGCCCAATCCCATACTGCTTTTTCATATTTTTTAATTCAAAGACATCAATAGCTACTTCTTCATAAGGATGTACTTTTTTCACAGCTTGTAGTATATGTTGTATTTCGGCATTTGTCCCCATAAAACTTACTTGGCATTCTTTTACTTTTTCAAATATTCCCTGCTTGCCGATATATGGATTACTCCCTTCTAGAGGGATAAAAGTCCCTTCACCTTCTCCTGATGTAAAGGTACACCCTGAGTAATCTCCAATCTGCGTCGTCATATTGTTTACAATCGCTTCACGTACTGATTCATAATGTGTTAAGGGTACATAAATCACACATTTATAGAGCTGCTCTTCATAGGTTGTTTCTAGAAGTTTAATATCCTGAAGACCTAATCCATGAGCTAATTCATCATTTAGCCCACCCCAAGTAATATCATAATTTGTATGCATAGAATAGACTGCTATTTGATTTGCAATAAGCTTCTCAAGCATAGCCCCCTGCGTTGAATCTAAATCAATGCGCTTTAATGCCTTAAATAAAAATGGATGATGGGTGATAATACAATCCACTTCTTGCATAATGGCTTCTTCTATTACTTCTTCATTTAAATCTAAAGCACAGAGTACTTTGTTTACTGTTTTATGCTTACTTCCTACCATTAATCCTACATTATCCCAACTTTCTGCAAGATATAATGGTGCAAACTGTTCTAGGACATTCATAATATCCTTTAATATAGGTGTTACTTGTTTTGAATGATTGAATTCAGACATACTCTATAGGCTTGCTTAGACTAAGCGCGCCTTCACCTCCCTTAATGTTCGAATCTCTTCTTCTAATTGCCCCTTACGTTCATTTGCACTTGGTGAATCTTGATTTTGAAGTGCTTTATAAATGCCTTCTTGTTTCGCAAGTTTCATCTCCACCCACTCTTTAAACATCGGTAATTTTTTCTCAATCAACTTCTTACCATATAAATATTCATAATCCTGCTCGTACTGTTCCACTCCTGGTTCTGCAACAATTACTGTATAATATTTATCCTCATCTTTTACAAATGTTTCTTCCACAATTTTAAATCCAATATAATGAATATATTTACGTACCTCTATAATATCTTGTTGTGGTTGAAGAATCATTCTCTTTAGATTTTTGACAAGTTCTTGACCTCTTTTTAAAATATCTACGATGAGATAACCACCCATCCCAGAAATCATCAAAACATCTCCCTTATCTGGCGCAATGCCCTCTACACCATTTGTTTGCATGAGTTTAATACAATGAATCCCATGAGCTGAAATATTTTTTTGTGCTTTTTCTAATGGCCCCTTATTAATGTCGGTGGCTAAACAAGTCACAGCTAACCCTGATTCTACTAAATAAATTGGAATATAAGCATGATCTGTGCCGACATCAATGACATGACTTCCTTTCGGTACAAAACTAGCTATGGCTGATAAACGTATTGATAATTGCACAATCGCACCTCTCACTTCTCTTAAATCTTTTTTATTTGAACTTTTATATGCATTCTATATAGATCAATTATCTTACCTTTATTTAACCTATACATATCATTTTTTACTCTACTTAACCTCTTACAAGAAAATGCGTAAGAAGTCTTTATCTTTTATACGGAAAATTTTTATAATATTAGTTTTATAGATATTTAATCTGTATACATATTATTCTTAACTTATTTATCCATCATTTTATAAATATAAAAAAGTGGACATACGTCCACATTTTTATATTTACCTTATTTTTATTCAAGATAATCTTTTAATTTTTTACTACGGCTTGGATGACGTAGTTTTCTTAGAGCTTTCGCTTCAATTTGTCT
>JAGAVZ010000115.1 GCA_017941635.1 Cellulosilyticum sp. | reverse complement strand
CCCCAAAACACGGCCATCCATAGGCATTCATTCATATAAAAACTTAAATCTTTATTCCCCTCAATTAGTTCTTTAATCATATTTCCCATATATACATAAGGAATCATACTACAAAATACACCTATTATCGCAACTATAATACTCATCACATACATCCATTGATGGACACTTGCAAATTCTTTAATCCAAGATACGGTAGATTTTTTACGCTTATTCACCTGAAGCACTCCCTTCATAAGCTTCTAATTTTATAATTCTAGTACAACAATTTTGAATAAGTTCATGATCGTGTGTCACCACTAAAATGGTTTTTCCCATCTGTTGCAATTTTTTCATAATCTTACTTACCTGCATCATATGGCCATAATCTAGGCCACTTGTAGGTTCATCAAATAATAAGATTTCTCTTTCTGACGCAATAGCTGATGCAATAGCCACACGTTGTTTTTGACCTCCAGATAAAGAAATTGGATGGCGGTCTCCATACTCCAATAAATCCATACTTTTTAAAATTTCTCGTGCTCTGTCTATATTAGGCTTTTTCATACTAAGGAGCACTTCATCTAATACACTCTCTGTGAACAATTGATGATTAGCATCTTGCATCACTATAAACATCTGTTTCATACGTGCTTTTCTCTTGTAAATCTTTCTATTCCACACTACCTGCCCTTTACATTTTTTCTTTAGGCCACAAAGGCAATGTAAAAAGGTTGTTTTTCCAATACCATTTTCCCCTACAATAGCGACAATCTCTCCTGTTGGTATATTCATTTTATTTACTTTAAAAACAGGAGTTTTAGGATGATAAGCAAATGAAAAATTCTTTAAAGTGATGCCCTCTCCTATTTCAGATAAATGATCTGTTAGCCAAATAGGTACTATTTCTTCTCTTTGTATTGAACGTAAACCATATTCCCTAAGTTTATTTTGACTTACTTTTTTCTTTTGCTCATGATCGAACGTTTCTACAATTCTTCCTTGATGCATCACAATAATCCGATCTGCCAAATCCCATGCATAAGAAAGCCTATGTTCTGCTATCACAATCGTTTTACCTTGCTTTTTCCAAATTTTAATTAACGCTCTTAAATGCTCTATTGCTTCATGATCTAAGTTAGCAGAGGGTTCATCCATCAAAATAATATCTGGTCCACTTACCGCAATAGAGGCACTTGCGATTTCCTGCTTTTCTCCCCCAGATAGGTTAAAAATATTTCTATCCATTAACTTTTCTATGCCAAATTGATGAACTGTTAAATGAATTCTTTTTAAAATCTCTTCCTCTGGTATTCCCATATTCTCACATCCAAACGCTAACTCACTTGTTGTATCCACATTAAAAAATTGTGATTTTGGATTTTGGAAAACTGTGCCTACAAATTGTGCAGTTTCATATAATGGTATTTGGGCTATATTCCTCCCTTTTACACTGACTGTTCCTGTGACATCTCCTTCATAATAGTGTGGAATGAGTCCATTAATCATCCGAATAACAGATGATTTTCCACATCCAGATGGACCTGTTAAAAGTACTGTCTCACCTTTTGATATTTCTAAATTAATGTTGTGTAAGCAGTCTACTACAGCTTCTGAGTGATAGCGTAATGATATTTGTTTTAATTGAATCATCCAATCACCCCTAATCTCATAAATAACCCATATACTATTGTCAAACTACAAAATAAAAAGATTACCTTGTCTTGCATCTTAAAGCCTATACGGCAAATATTTGTTCGTTTAATAGGTGCCCCAAGACCTCTTGTTAAAGCTGCTGCTGAAAGTTCTTCTCCAATTTTAACACTACAAGTCATCATAGGAACTAGGCGATACTCTAACATCTCCAGCACCTTTCCTCTTCCTAAGCAAATGCCTCTCATATCCATAGCCGCATTAATAGCCGCAGCTTCTTCACCTACGGTTGGAAAGAAACGAAACATCACAGACATGGGAATGGTAATCTTATTCGTAATATGCATGCGCTCCATTGCTGCCACAAACTCACTGACGGTTGTTGTAGAAACTACATAAGTCGCCATCATGATACTTGGGGCAAATTTTGTTATAATCGCACTTGTTATAACAGCAGCACAATTAATGATACCCACAGTATTTGAGATAAAATTTTTTTCTATGTATATGCCCAATATAAAGACTAAGCTCCATAAAATAAAAGTTAAAACCTTACCTGATGTGAGCAGTAAGATAAACGGGAGGCTAGAAAAAATCCAACGAAACATAATCATCTCTTTACCTCCTGTACCTCCTAATACAAATACTGCAAGCATGATTAGTAATAGTATCTTTGTCCTTGGATCCAATAAATTACGTTGTGCTTCTTGTGACTGTAATAAAACGCCCCTCATTATGCAATACCTACTTTCATAAAGTGTTTTCTTAGCACTGCTCTACCTAATAAACCACCTATTATGCCACTTATAAAAGCAGCAATCAATAATGCTGGAAACATCCACATAGGCATCAAACGTGTTAAGGATTCAATATATTCTTGACCATAATCCTGTCTTGTTGCAAAGTAGCCTTCAATATTTGTAAAGAATGGGACAAAATTTCCCCATACCCATATACTAAAAAAGCCAGATGTTAAAATGGCTTTTGATGAACTTCTATATTGTCCACTCTTATATACCATTTCTGCAATCAAACCAGAAATGGCACCTATATAAATACTGTGATAGCTCATCCCTGTAAGTAACATTAAAATACCCATAATAATACTCATTATCATAATCATCCCAAATTTTTTTACCTTTGTTAAAAATAGCATAAATGGTATTCCTCCTATAATAGGTACCAATACACATAAAAGTGGCATAAAAATAGGTATGTAACCCAGCATAGCCATAGCAAATACAACCGCAAAATAAATTGCAGTGAAAATACCAACCTGTACAAGATCCTTTCCTTGCAATTTTTCACTTTCTTTTCTTATTGTTGTCATCTTGAATCTCCCTTCTAGTTAGTGCAAACTAACTTACTCTTATTCTATATCCATATTACATTTAGCGGACTTATTCTAAATATAAACTAAATATTCAATCACTATCTACTCCATTTAGATACAATCACTCCATTTAGACATAGAACATATAGTCTCTAACTATTACGATACGCCCTAGGTGATTTCCCAAAACTTTTCTTGAAAGCTTCTGAAAATTTACTCGCATTATCATATCCTAACCTAAGTGCAATCTCACCTATTGTATGGCTTGTTTCTTTTAACAAAATAGCAGCTCTTTGCATCTTATATTCCTTAATAAAAGCGTAAATACTATTCCCATATACCTCTTTAAATATCAATTTCATTGTCGTTTCTGGCATTTCAAATTGCTTAGATAACTGTTCTATGGTAATTTTCTGTTCTAAATGACTCGTCAAATACTCTTTAATCTGTTTAATCACATCTACCTGCTTCTTTAAATAATACCTTTTATGAAATGGGCCTTTCTCTATCACACTTAGCACTAACAAAATTTCCATTACCTTTAATTTAAAATATCCCTGCCTAATTTCAAGTGGCACATCATATAACTCTGAAAAGATATGTTGAATCTTTTCGTTTTCACGCATAATTGTATAGCCTCTATCACCACATAATTTCTCCCTTAATTGATATAAGTTAATTTTGACATCATCAAAAATTTGAAATACGGCACTTGTTGTTTGTTCTAAATCTATTGCAATTGTAATCCCGTGATAATGACTTAAGGGAAACCTGGCGTTTTTGGTAATATCTGATTTTAAATTTATCACCAAATCGCCCCTGGCTATATAAAGATATTCTCCCCGATTAAACTCACATTCAATACGTCCCTCTCTACAATGATTAATTTCAAAAATAGCATTTGGTGCATCTGTATCTACGGACACTTCTTGGCTATGTATATCATTATATATAAGATCAATGCCTGGAAACACGCTATAGCTTGTCATCACCGCCGTACCTTCCTTAGAATAAAGGTCATATTGTATACAGTTTTCATCTCTAGAAATAATTCTTACGCCCTTACCATACAATCTTTTTCATGTTTTGATACCTTCATCTATTTTCCTCCCTAAATAGAATGCCTGTTCCCTATGTTAGAATAACTTATTTTGATTTATAAACTCTTTTTATATTATACAGAATTTTTTTTATAAACAAAAATCAAAACATAGTATTTTTTATTATTCATCTCATATTTCAAAATTACCTATTTTTTCAGATTACAATACTTCTTAAAATAGTTAACCTATCCGTTACTTACAATTGCCGTGCCAACTGATGTTAAAAACAAAAAACGCCTATAATCAGTGCCACTCCTACGACACTGATTATAGACGTTTCTAACTGCTAACCGTTTCACTTAAATGCCTTTATTGTACCTTATTTATTTAAGTAGCTCAATCATGACAACGTCACAAGAAACCTAAACAAATCTAAAAAATATATACCTATTGCCTCTTCATCATTTCAACTGTTACACGCCATAAACCATGTAAATTGCAGTATTCATAAATAGCTTCTAACTGTTCACCTTCACATAGCGCAAACGTCACTTTAGGTGCTTCTCCTGGAGACAATACTTTTCTTTGTATACCTTGATCTGTTTGAATCGAAACCCATTCAATATAGTGGGCCTGTAACATAGGATGTTCTACAGCCCCTACTGTCACATCAACTTGATTGTCCTTTATCTCATAAACAGGTATATGCTTTTCTACTGCCCCATCTGTTGTACCTGGGTATCAACTGCGTCATTTTTTGGCCACAACAAACAACTGGCACACCCGTATCCTTTACTTTAGTAATGATGTTTCCAAAATGCTCACAAATATAATATTTTTGTTCCATCAACCTAACCTCCTAAAGGTTTAAATGAACCTCATGCACCTTTACGTTTAGCTGCACTTTATATTCTATTTTAAGCCTCTTCATTTCATGTCTTCATCATTAGAAATCATCTCATTTCTTTTTTTCCAAGCGCCTTAATGCCACTAAAAGCATGCCTGTAAAAATCAAAATAGCATATGGCAAAAATGGTATCGTTGTCCTCGGTTTTCCAAAGGACAGCTTTGGGAAGCATACATGGGCCAGTTGGGATGATCGCTTCATTGCCCATTTGCCACAGACCCTCTTAAACATTTTCTATTCTTTCGATCTTCTAATTCTTCAATCTGTTTTAATAAGCATTCTGAAAAACTGCCTTCTAGAGCAGTTATTTCACCTGTTTCATAATAGTCCAATAAAACTATATTTTGATTTCTATCAAAGCAAAATATTTCATCACCATTTCCGATGATGGATAAGAAAGGTATGTAATCTTTATATCCTAACGTATGCAATTCTTTTGTTTTTATACGAATATCTAGAAAGTCTGGTATTCCAGTAGCTATACCATATACAATAATCCCTCGGCAAAGTGAATTCTCTAAATTCATTTGGCAACTTTATCCCTATACTTTTTCCCAAAACTACCGACTTACGCGAAAAAGCATACCCCCTATTTGTTTGGTAACCTATCTTCCACTCAAAAATGTCCAAAAACACATCAAGGCTTAGAACGTAAAAATGCTCTAAGCCTTGATATTACTAAGTTTTATTTACTCAGTTTTACTACAGTCTCAACGTGCGTGGAGTATATACTGTATAACATAAACTATTGATTGCTAACATTTAACTAAATATTTCATCCTCTGATAAAATATATCTATATACAATCTTTTTTTGTTCTTCATTAGCACAATTTCTTTCAACTGCTAGTTTTAACTCTTCAATTACTAATTGATCTCTATGCTGTATAATTATATCTCTATATTCTTTCTGCTTTAAAATATTTAACCACATATAATCATCTATATCAATACTGCTGTAATCAAACTCATCTGGATTGAGTAAAAACTCGAGACAACTACTGTATTCCTTATATGGAACTAACATAGAAAGATCATCAATTTTCTCTAACAAGTATAAAATAATGTAACTATTTAATGCTTCTTGTAAATGATCAGGATATTTATAAAGTCCTGGTTGTTCTTTTCTTGACTGATGTTCGTTATTAATAATATCTACTAATCTTTGCTTTACTACCTTTATATCTTTAAATACATTATCGATTGCAAGTAATAATATTTCTCGCTCATCTAATAATGCTATATTTTCTGAAATAATGATGCTATATTTT
>JAGAVZ010000114.1 GCA_017941635.1 Cellulosilyticum sp. | reverse complement strand
ATTGAACAAGCTATTCGACTCCTCAACACAAGTAACTTAAGCGTTCAGGAGATTGCTGAACGAGTTGGTATATTGGAACTTAACTACTTCTCTAAACTCTTTAAAAAGAAAGTAGGCATGTCACCAACTGAATATAAAAAGCTCATTAAATAAATATATAAATCCTAGCAAGTTTATTAAACCTATTATTGTCATAGAAAAGAAGGTATCTCCATTCACACGATACCTTCTTTTTTACTACATATTTTACTTTATCTTTTGATTCATATTTTTCTTTTCTATACTTTTATTTTAATCTCCCACTACTCTATATCTTTACATTAGACAAATATTATACTTTTCTCACACTACATTTATCCACTTTATCCTAAATTATATATGGTACTTATCCCCAATATCCTAATTAAGTTTGTTGATAGCAATTAGCTAAAATTAATACTTAAATAAAGAATGACCAAGCCACTTTATGTATTGTTCTACTTCTATGAGTATCACATCTACATCATTAAACGACTTGGCCATCTCTATTATTCAATTTATAAACCCATCTCTTTTATTTAACACACTAAATCTAAACACTCATTATAAATACAAGATTATTATTTTACAGCTTTTTGTCTTCTACTTAATACAAATAAAATCACTAATAATAATGCTGTCGAACTTCCTAATGTAAGCCATACATTTGCTGTGAATCCAGCTACTATATAACCAAATAAACAACAAACAGCTACTACTAATGTATATGGAATCTGTGATGAAACGTGGTCGATATGTTTACATCCAGCACCTGTAGAAGAAAGAATTGTTGTATCTGAGATTGGTGAACAGTGATCACCAAATACAGAACCTGCAAGTGTTGCTGCTAGTGAAATGGTTACAAGGTGAGGTGCTACTGCGCCACAAATCATTGCAACGATAGGAATTAAAAGGCTGAATGTTCCCCATGAAGTTCCCATTGCAAAGGCAAGCGCACCTGCTACGATAAAGATCATAGTTGGAATAAGTGCTGCTGGAATATGAGAATGTGCCACTAAATCTGCTACATATTCACCTGTTCCTAATAAATCTCTACATACACCACTAATTGTCCAAGCAAGGATTAAGATGATAAATGCACCTACCATTGATTTTACCCCTGCTGAAATCCCTTCCATAAAATCTTTGAATGAAAGGACTTTACGTGGTACAAATAAAAAGAATGCTACTACTAATGCCCCAAAACCTGCCATTGCTAAAGCTGGACCTGCATCTGTGTTTCCGAAGCCTTCTGCAAGTGTCATACCACCATTGAAGTAGCCACCTACATAAAGCATTGCAAGTACTGCAAAAACAATAAGTGCTGCGATTGGGATGATTAGGTCAAATACTTTACCTTTTTCTGAGATTTTCATTTTAGAAAGCTCATCATCCCCGTCT
Source organism: Cellulosilyticum sp. (assembly GCA_017941635.1). Classification (GTDB taxonomy): domain Bacteria; phylum Bacillota; class Clostridia; order Lachnospirales; family Cellulosilyticaceae; genus Cellulosilyticum. Next base: position 15,609 of record JAGAVZ010000114.1, on the reverse strand, counting down.
TCACTTGCGCTACCAATGTTTCCTTTAAGTGCTTCTGCTTCAAATTTAGCCATTGAGCCAAATTCGATATTTGTCACACATAAGATAACAACCATTACAAGTGTAAGTAATGCATAAAGGTTAAATGGAATCGTAGACATGAATGTTTGCATTCCATTAAGCTGCTGCCCATTTACATTAATATCCCCTAATTGAGAAATAACTGACGCTGCCCAAGAAGAAATAGGGGCAATAATACAAATTGGTGCTGCCGTTGCATCAATAATATATGCTAATTTTGCTCTTGAGATATGTTGTTTATCTGTTACTGGTCTCATAACTGTACCAATTGTTAAACAGTTAAAGTAATCATCAATAAAGATTAAAATTCCTAAAAGGAATGTTCCAAGCTGAGCCCCTTTTCTTGTTGTAATCTTTTGGCTTGCCCAGTCTCCATACGCTCTAGACCCACCAGCCATCGTTACAACTGCCACAAGTGCGCCTAAAAATCCAAGGAATAAAATCATAGAGGCATTGCCACCTATTTTATCTCCCATTAATCCCATTGTTACATCAATGGCTTCTACAACGCCTCCACCAGTGTGCAAAGCATAAATCATTGTTCCTGATAAAATCCCGATTATTAATGACGAAATAACTTCTTTTGTTACCAGTGCTAAAATAATCGCAATAATTGGTGGTAAAATCGATAACCAACCTACATTAATCATCTCCATCTTTCATTCTCCATTCTGTACATTTTAATTTTACCAACAAAAAAAGTCCTGAGCATATCACTCAAGACTCTATGTACATTGGAAGAATTTTGCTAAAAAATCTTTTCTTTATGAACCACTCTACCATGAGAGTAAAATTCAAATATGTTTAAGGTTCTCTTGTGATAGCTCTCCACAAACAAGTTTGTGACAGTGCTATGGATATTCTCCATAACCCCAACACCATAGCTTTAAAGCATCAGCTATGTGCTTCGGCGCTCTTTCCTTTCACTCTGCTTCATCGTGCTTATCTCTGCAAACTTACTCTTAAAAAACGCAACCTCTATCTACTCGGTATTTAATTGTTAGTAACATTAATATAAGGTATCTTTCCCATCTTGTAAACCTTTGTATGTTAAGTTCTAATTTTCTTAATATTTCATTTTCTTAATCGGTATTGAACAAAGGCTTTGATTTATAGTTTCTTTGCTTTTTATCTTTGTAGTATTGCCAAATAATTACTTGCTACATATTCTTTTTTTCTTTATAAACCTTTGCCCATTGTTTATCTTTTTCTAGTACATGTTCAATCAGCCAATCTATTAATATTCTTACAAGCTCTAGGCATTTCTCTGTTTGATGTTCATCAATCTCATCAATATTAAATGCATTAATATGTTCAATAAAATCATTATGTGCAACCTTATGGTCAAAGAATTTATTATACTGTATCTCTAATAATAATTTCTCTTCTTGTTCGAAATGATATTTCACATAATCTCTTAATTCATTTAGAATTGTAATAATCTCATCAAATCGATCAACGTGTTCTGGCATCACCATAATTGTTTCTGCGTCTTCTGCAATATCAAATAGCTTTTTGTGTTGTTCATCTATAATGTCTATTCCTAGTCTATAACTGTCTTTCCACTCAATCATCTGTATTACCTTATTCTTAAACCTTTCTGTTCTTTCCTTCATAAGTTTTTTAATTGGCCATATAGTCATCTTCATAGCCTATAGTGTGTACCTTAAACCTCTATTTTTTTCGACATAAATCTTATTTTTTATAATAGATTTTCTAATTCATTAGATACAATAAGCTTTTGATTTTCCATCTTAGCAGCTTCTTGGAATGTACATACAGTGTTATTATGCTTTACTTCCACTTTTCCTAATGTCACCACAATCGTATTTTCACCTTTTGTTAAAGTAGCACTTTTTGTTTCATGATTCCATTTCACCTCATAACCATATGCTTCGGCTAAATCACGCACTGCTACAGATTTATTTTCTACACTACCTGCTACAAGGTCACACACTTCTTCTACGGATGATGTATTTCTTGTTTCTTCTTCATTAGAAAGCTCTTCGCTATTTGGTAAGATTAAAACCATCTTAGGATTTGTTTGCGCTGGAATGCTTCGCGTTGTAATCGTATAAATCACAACAGCACTATGATTTTGAATGTCTTCTCCTGTGAAAATTCTTCTTTCACCTGTTGTATTAGTGATATATGTTTCTCTACCTACATTTAATTGTAATGTATTTTCTTCATTCACTAGTTCTTCATTAAAGTAACTCATATTAGTTGTTGCTTCATCTGAATTAACAATAATCGCTACTTGGTCACTGATTTTGGCTGGTAAACTCATAGTCATTGGTGCATTCTTTGGCACAATTACAGTAATATTCATCCCTACTTTGAGGTCCGAAGGCGCTAAATAGCCTAAGGTAGCTGCCTCAATAATTATTTCACTACCTTCTACAATATACACTGTACCATCTATAGGGGTACCTACTAAAATATTGTAGTAATCCCCCTCTTTATTAATTTCTGTAATTTCACCTTGTTGACTTATGTACTCATTCTTCATATCTAACTTCTCTCCATCTTGTGTTGGATTTGTTTCTAAGGCAACATCAATCATTGTCTCTCCAGATTTTCCTCCTAATAGCTCTACTACTGTATTATCAGTTTCATTTGCATCATTTGATACACTTACCTCTGTATTGACTACCTGTTCACCTGCCATTAAAAATGAACTTTGACTTACTACTGCTGTTGCCATTAATAAAGCAATAAATTGTTTTCTTCTCATAAACTCATCATCCTTTTATACTTTTTACTATTATGACGAATCCATCACTTTATTTGTTCCAAAAATCTAAACTTTTTATTTTTTACACATTTTTCCACTCTATACAAATAATTATTTATATATTTTTAAGATATCTCCCTGTAACTTCTTCACTAAAAATCATTAGTTAAGCATCCTGTAGCATACAGTATTTTCATTTAATTTTGAACCAAATAAAAAACACCTCTGCGTTAACGGCAAAGGCGTTCTTATATTATATATAACGTTAAATCATATCTAATCAATCATTTGTTAAAAAGCAAAAATGTAGATATCATTACCTACGGGATCTGGTACCTACATTTCTTTATGCATTTCTTAAGAGTTTAAATCTTTCCCTGTAAATGCTAATGGAATTAATTCTCCTAATGTATTTTCAATATAGTCATTATCATCTTTGGCCATAATAACTTGGAATTTTTCTAAATCACAAAACTCAGCCATTACTTGACGACATACAGCACATGGTGCACAATAGTCACCTTGTCCTTTTTCTACATTAGATTTATTTCCTACAATTGCAATTGCAACGAAATCTTTTTTCCCTTCAGAAATCGCTTTAAAGAAAGCAGTTCTTTCCGCACAGTTGGTTGGTGAAAAAGCAGCATTTTCAATATTACATCCAGTATATATCGTTCCATCTGCACATAATAGTGCCGCTCCTACATTAAATTGTGAATATGGCGCATAACTAAACTTTTGCGCTTCAAATGCTTTTTTAATTAATTGTTCTTGATTGATCATATATGGGCTCCTATACATCATAAATTTATTTAAAATTAAAGAAAATAAAATCATTTTAACCCTTTGAGGGAAAGTTAGTTTATCACAAAATGCGCTAAATGTAAACAAGCTTTTTATTCCAGTATATTTTTCGCTTATATTAAATCCCATTTTATCTTCTTTAGCTTTTCCTTCAAGCTAGTACAAGCTCCATCTACTTCTTTTGCCTTGTGCAATAACCTCTCCATATCTCTTGGCAATGGCGCCATCATATCCATATATTCTCCTGTTATGGGATGTGTAAAACTGCATAGTACACCATGTAGACCTTGCCTTCCTAACATGTGATTATTTTCATTGTACAAAAAATCTCCTAGTAGCGGATGACCAATTGCACTCATATGCACACGTATCTGATGTGTACGGCCTGTTTCTAACTTTAATGCGACTACCGATATTGGTTTTCCCTCAATATCAAAGGTATGCAATCTCTGATAATGTGTGACCGCATGTTTTCCTTCTTTTTTATCTATTTGTCTTTTAATAATAGACCCTTCAGCTCGCCCAATAGGCAAATCAATTATTCCTTTTTCTTCTGTTATGCCTTCTACAAAAGCGATATAAACTCTACTGAGCTGGCGTTCCTTTACCCTATTGGATAAAATACTGGCACTTAAAAGATTCTTAGCTATAATCGTTACACCTGTTGTGTCTCTGTCTAGTCTATTGATACATCTAAAAACATATGGTCTTCCTTGCCTTTCATAATAGTATGCAACTTTATTCGCTAATGTATTATCATAATTATTAACTGATGGATGAATAGGTGTGTCATCTGGCTTATTGATTACCAAAATATCCTCATCCTCATATAAAATCTGTAGTTCTCCTTCCACAGGCACGACATTTTCAGAAGGTACCTCTTCAACTAAACATATTTCTAAAGTATCTCCTGTTTGTAGAATTTGATTCACACCTGCCCATACACCATTTCTTCTTATCCCTGTAGTTGTTTTCTTTAACTCTATGAGAACACCTCTTGAGTATTCCTTTTCCTTTAAAAACATCCCAATCGTCTTACCATGATGCTCTTCATCAATATGATATGTTAGCCTACGTTCCATCTTAACTCCTACTGTCCTTTTTAGTGACTCTTTTTTCTAATCATTCATCACCTTAGTCTTTACTTATACGATATCCATTTTTTCTTTATCCTTATACATTTCAAACTTTATTATACTTAAAGAGAAACTTCATATAAACAACTATAAATAGAAATTAGTTTGTTTAAAATTTACGTTTTGGACGAAACCTATGAGCAAGATATGTTATACTATCAAAATGTAAAATATTGGTTTTTATCAATTTCCACTTTATTATTTTAGGAGGCTATATCATGATTTTTGGTAATCTAGAATTTGCTAATCGCTATGATTTCTTAAATGAAAAACTTCAAAAATGTTTTTCTTATATTAAAGAAAACGACTTAAAAAGCTTTGAAAACGGTGTATATCATATCGATGGAGAAGACTTATTTGTAAACATTGTAGAATATACTACAACAACCATTGAAAATAGATTTTTTGAAACACACAAAAAATATATTGATTTACACCTTATGCTTATAGGTGAAGAGGAAATCCATCTTAACTTCCTTCACAACATGATAATCAAAGAAGAATACTCAGAAGAAAAAGAGATGATTCTGCTTGAAGGAAATAGTATCGAAAACAGTAATAGCTATGTTCGTATGACAGAAAATGACTTCCTTATTTGTTATCCTGAAGATGCACACTGCACAGGTGTTCAAACTAGTAAGCCACAAACAATCAAAAAAGCGATCTTCAAAATCATTGTAGAGTAAGATAAAAGGAACAATCCCAAATGCCATAGGCTATCTTTACTTTTAGTGCATTTGGGATATTTCTTTACTCCCATTCTTATGATGTCATTTTCCACACCTTATCTAAATTTTAGTTCATTAAGTATAAATTTATCCATTTTCTACTTGTACATAAATGATTTATTATTATAATTACTAAACCACAAAGGAGGTGTAAAATTGATAGCCGTCATTGTCTTAAAATCCATTTGTTATAATAAATTTATTGGACTTGATATACAAAAAATAGGTATGCAACCTATTGATGAACTTTATCAATTCATCTCCACTAGGCAAACACATGACTTCTCCTTTATATAATCCTATAAATCTAATGATTTATTTATTTTTATACACCACCATATAAGGAGAATATACTATGAATACTTTTATTAATCACGTTGCTGTCTATGTAACAGACTTAGAAAAATCAAAGGAATATTATGTTAAATACTTTAATGGCGTAAGTAATGATAAATATGTAAATAACAAAGGTTTCTCAAGCTACTTCCTAAGCTTTAGTTCAGGTGCACGATTAGAAATCATGACTCACACTGATCTACTTGTTAGAGATGTTCAAGATAAAGTAAACGGATGGTCTCATATTGCATTTTCTGTAGGCTCTAAGGAAAATGTTCTAAAACTTACCGAACAAATAACTTCTGATGGTTATGAGCTGCTTAGTCCCCCTCGTGAAACGGGAGATGGCTATTTTGAAAGCTGTGTAGCTGATCCTGATGGAAACAGAGTAGAAATCACTTCATAAAATACAATATCCTGTAAATACCAATAAATATCATGGTTATTTACAGGATATTGTATTTTATCTTGAGTAGAAGATTTCAATATGCTAATATATATAAAAATTTCCATGTATATACAGAAATATATTTCTAATAAAATATTATTACTTAGACAGATATATTTTTATATGTACATAAATTCAATTCGTTAGGAGCTATAATGGTGTTTAGTATAATCAAAGGAAAAAATCGAAATCTCTCTGAAAAATCTATACCTATAAGCGAGTTAGTTGCTACATTAGAAAAGGTATTAAGCGGCGAAATCACCGTAGAACAATTGGATTTCTCAGATGAAAAACTCAATCATGTATTAAAAAAATTATTAAAAAAAGAAGATCACCCCAAAAAAGATCATCTTCTACATACCAATACAACTTTACAGGCTATTACTAAAATCGTTCAACTAAGAGATATTATTGTTCAAGTCTCAAATCAAATCAAAATGACTAATGATATTTATAGTTATAGCGAGAACTTAACTAATTCTATTTCAAATATTGAAAAGCTTGTTTTACAAGTAGAAGATTTAGTTCTTAATAGTAAGGATATCTCGGCGCAGGGTCACTTAAAGATACAAGATACCATTCAGTCAGTAAAAACATCTTGTACCCAAGTCTATGAATTCAAAGGACAAATGCTTGAGGTTCAAGAGCATGCAGCGCATATCACCACACATTTAAATTTAATTAAACAGATTTCTGAACAAACTAAGCTACTAGCTCTTAATGCAACTATTGAAGCTGCTAGAGCTGGTGAGCATGGTAAAGGATTTAATGTCGTTGCTACAGAAGTTAAACAACTCTCTGACACCACGCAAAATGTTTTATCTCAAGTAGAAGAAAGCATCAGTGCATTAAATCAAAGCGTATTTACTTCTTTAGACAGTATCGCAACTATAACTAATACCTTAGATCAAGGTGTAGTATTAGTAAAGGAAACAGGTAAATCTATTGATTTAATCACAGAAACCATTGATGAAGTCAAAATTTCTCTAGATGGTGTAACCCACAGTACACACGAACAAACATCTGCCATGGGAACTTTAATTGATAATTTAAAAAAGGTTGTTACTGGTATTTTAGAAATCGAAAAGAATTCTAAGCATACAGCTTCAAATATTTTTGCTCTTAGTAATCAGTTACAAAGCTCACGTGTCAACCTTTCTAATGACGTAAAAGACCTCAACTTAAAAGAACAAGTTGAGTTATTCAAAGTAGACCATTTACTCTGGAAATGGCGTATCTACAATATGCTCTTAGGATTTGAAAAAGTAGATATCAATCAAGCTCAAGATTATCATAATTGTAGACTTGGAAAATGGTACTACAGTGCCCCTAGTGAACTTAGTAACAACACTTATTTCAAGCAAATTGAAAAACCGCATCAAAAATTACACCAATTAGCAAAAACAGCAACTGAGTATTATCAAAAACAGGATATTACTAATAGTGAAAAAGCTTTAGCTGAAATGGAGCTTATATCTCAAGAAATCATTCAACTCCTTGATAAACTCAAAGCAGACTTAGATTAATAATTTAATAATTTATTTTTCTTTTTAGTATTTCTATCTAATTAAATTTAAATAAGGCACTACCTCAACGAGGTAGTGCCTTATTTAAATTTATCTTGATAAATCTACTTTATTCATTAGCACATCATACCCTGTATAAGCTAATGCCAGTGTACCAATTACCAATCGGTTATGTCCTAGTTCTGATACAGTTGCATCAGCTAACTCTATACTATGTGCTCTTACTGGACAGCTTGAAATTCCAATCATTGGATGGATGGTTGGTGTGATATGGCTTACGTTTCCAATATCACTTGAACCAAAGCAAATCCCTTCTTTAATATCTGTAATACCAAGTTGCCTTAAGTTCTCACAGAATGCTTCTGATAAAGGCTCATGAGTTACAAGGTCATCATATGGTAATTCATATCTTTCCATTGTAAGCTCTGCGCCTGTCATCATTGCTGCACCTTCTGCAATACGTTTTACCTTTACAAGTAATTCATCTACTGTTTCTTTTTTTGCCGCTCTAAAGTAGAATTGCGCTACTGCTTCATCTGGTACAATGTTTGCTGCCACACCACCCTTGGTGATGATACCGTGCATTCTCACATCTGGTGTCACATGTTGACGTAGTGCATCAATTCCATTAAATAGCTGAATGACACTATTGAGGGCATTAATCCCTTCATGTGGACGAGAGGCTGCATGAGCTGTTTTTCCTTTGTAAGTAAACTGTAATGGATATAATGCAATCGACGTTCCACTTCTGCTTGTTTCAGCATCTGGATGAAGTACCATTGCTGCATCAAGCTCATCAAAAATGCCTTCTTCAGCCATTTGTACTTTTGCACCATTTGTTTCTTCTGCTGGTGTTCCATAAATAATGATTTTCCCACCAACTTCTTCAATGACTTTACTTAAAATAACACCTGCCCCTGCAGACATTGTGCCAATCATATTATGCCCACACCCATGACCAATCTCTGGTAAAGCATCATATTCGCATAAATACCCAATCGTTTTACCTGGCTTAGAACTTTCAAAAGTTGCTCTAAACGCTGTTGGTATACCTAAAAATTCTCTTTCAATCTTAAAGTTATGTGATTCTAAGAAAGCTGTAAGCTTTTCTACGGCTTTAAATTCTTCATTCCCAAGCTCAGGATTTGCATAGATAAAATCACTAATCTCCCATAACTTTTCTTTTATATCATGACCAATTTCAAATAATCTATCTTTCATACTACCTCTCTTATTGTCCCTAGCTCCAACCCATTAGGTAAGCTACTGTAATAGCTAAAATTGCAATACTGAATAATATAGCTTGTAATGGTAAAATCCACTTTAACCATTTAGAATATGGTACACCTGCTAGTCCTAAACATGCTAATAAAATACCTGATGTAGGGAATAATGCATTAGAAAATCCATCTCCTAATTGGAAAATAAGTACTGTTAACTGTCTTGAAATCCCTACTAAGTCTCCTAATGGGGCTAAAATTGGAATCGTTAGAGCTGCTTGTCCTGAACCTGAGTTTACAAAGAAGTTGATGAACATTTGGATAGGATACATAATCCAAGCTGCTACTAATGCTGGTAAAGCGCCTAATACACCACTTAAAACGTTTAAGATGGTATCAATGATACTTGCATTCTCAGCTAAAATTACAATACCTCTTGCAAAACCAAGCATAATCGCTGCACCCATCATATCTTTGGCACCTTGAATAAAAGCATCTGCCATTTCATCTGGTGACAATCCACCAACTGCACCACTAAGTACGCCTACTGCAAGGAATACTGCTGCAATCTCTGTAATCCAGAAGCCTTGTGTTAAAACCCCCCATACAATTACTCCAATGCTTAATCCAAGCATTATTAAAATGATTTTGTGTTTTAATTTAAACTCTTCTTTTTCTAAATCTGTTTGATTTAATTTTTGACGCTTTATTTCATCACTTTTATAAGATGGACTAAGCGTTGGGTTTTTCTTAATCTTATTTGCATAGAACATAATAAATAATGTTCCTACTAATGTTGTAATAAACCATACCACCGTACGATATCCTACACCTGAGAATGGTGTAATCTCAGCAATAGATTGTGCTACCCCGACTGTAAATGGATTGAGCATCGCTGAAGAGAATCCTAATACACATGCCAAATAAGTAACAGCTACTGAAACAATACTGTCATAGCCTAATGAAAGCATCAGCGGCATCAAGATTGTAATAAAAGCAATCGCTTCTTCTGACATACCAAATACGGCACCACCTAAAGAAAACGTAAATACTAAAATAGGAATGATTAAAATCTCTTTTCCTTTAAACAGCTTTACAATTCGAATAATTCCAAAATCAATCGCCTTTGTTCTTGTAATTAAGTTAAACGCGCCCCCTACAATAAATAAGAACGCTATAATTTCAACGCTTGCTACAATCCCTTTTATTGGAGCTTGTAATACCTCAACAATCCCCTGAGGATTGCTTTCAATATAATGAAAAGATCCTTCAACAACTACTGTCTTACCAGCTTCGTTAACTACCTCTTCATACGCACCACCTGGCACAAAATAAGTTGCCACTGCCACAAAGAGCATAATCATTGTGATAATAACTAATGTATGTGGTACTTTAATTTTTGACCAAAATGATTTTTTCTTAGATTCATTTAAATTTAAGTTTTCCATCGCTGCCTCCTGTTTAATTAGCTTATGTAATATTTATGATTCTCTACACTTATTAAAATTTATGTTTATTAACATTTTTGCATATTTATGCTTAACTATTATAATATATTAATTTTAAACATTTATGTCAAGTAAATACATATTATCTAGGCCTATTAACTCTCCTCTATCATACCTTTAATAATGCTATCAAAAGCATGGCTATAATCCTTTTCAGCCATCTTATCCACGTCTACACACTAGTAAAGATTACCACAAACAAAAAACCACTTAAGTTCATCTTTCCTTAAGTGGTTTTTATTATTTCCTAAACAAAATCTGTTCTTCTTACTGTTATTTAACTAAAGTTTTTTATCTCACTATGATTTAATTAAAGCTCTATTGTTCTTGTCGCTATCTTCTTACCAAAGTAACTATCATGCTCTACAAATATCATTGTTGGCTGATATTTTAGTAAGGCCTCTTCCAACTGCTCGCTGAAATAAGTGTCCATATAGTTTAGTGGTTCATCAAATAAGATGATATGATGTTCCTCTGCCAATGCACGCGCAATATTCACTTTCTTTAATTCTCCACTACTATAAGTTTCTAGTGGACGCTCTAAGAAGTTCTCTGGCATCTCAAAGTGGTCACATAACTCTAGGAATCTTTCATATACAGGATTTTGCACCGTATCTTCAAAGCCTTCTTTAATATAGCCTGTTTTCCACCCTGGTTCTTGAGCAACCATAGCAATTTCTAAACCGTCTGCATATTCAATAGCTTCATTAGGCAATTTCCCATTTAAAATTTTGAGCAGCGTACTTTTTCCAGCACCATTTTTCCCTTTGACCCACACACGGTCTCCTGTATTGATTTCAAAATTAAAGCCTTTAATAATTTGTTTTGAGCCTTCTTCATATTTAAAGGTTAACTCTTTAATCTTGATTAGGCACTGCTCCTCCATATCATTCTTATGGTGCATCACAAGACTTTTGACTTCCTCATAGTTTTGAAGGAGTTGCTTTTTCTGCTCAATATTATCTTGAACCCTTGCCTCAGAGCGTTTAGCTTGTTTCATATAAGTTTCCACCCCATTGGCTCTACCATGGCTTGCAAACTGATATCTTTGCATATTTCCGATATTCGCCCAAGTTCGGCTTGTCTTTGCACTACGCTCAAGCTGTGCAATCTCTTCTTCCAATCTTTCTTTGGTACGAAGTTCAAATTCTTCTCTTTTATCTTTATTATGCTTCCAGCTAGAGTAGTTTCCTTTTTCAATCGTAATATCCTTCTTATTGATTGAAATGACATGATCAATAACCCTATCCAAAAATGACCTATCATGAGAAACAACAATAAACCCTTTTTTCTTTTGAAGATAAGTGATGACTGCTTCCTTACCTTCTTCATCCAAATGATTGGTTGGCTCATCTAATAAAATGAAAGATTTCTTTCTTAGAAATAGAGTGAGTAACATAATTCTTGTCTTCTCACCCCCAGAAAGTGTATCAAATGCTCGATCTAATAAAGAAGCATCTAGCCCCATATCATCCATTTCTTTAAGAATTTTACTCTCCATCTCATAGCCATCTAGCTCAAGGTATTGCTCTTGTAATACAGAATACTCATCAAATCTAGACTCATCATTTTGACTAATAATTTCATCCATTGTATCCTCTATAGATTTTAGCTTTCCTACATTTTCTTTAATAATATCTCTAGTTATTGTGTAACCACACTCACCTTTATAAGGAAAATACTCAACTTCCATTGGCATATTAATATTACCTGCTGTTGGTTCTAGCTCACCTTTCAATAACTTTAATAAAGTCGTTTTGCCTCTTCCATTTCTCCCAATAAGCCCTAACTTCCAATCTGTTTTAATAACTAAATTAATATTTTCATAAACAGGATGATAAAAATCATCATAGTAATAACTCATGTTATTGATTGTAATCTTTGACATATAGTCCTCCTACCTTTTCTACTTGTACTACAATAAACTCATCTCTCGTATAAGCGCTCTAACTTTTAATTTTTAAATCTTATCACCTTAATATCCTATATTAGAATTTAATTGTAAATAATTCATACAACATTTGCATACTCCCCTGTATAATTTATGTTAAGCTCAAAATAATATATATTTATCAATATTTGACTTGAAAAACACATTATAAATCTAAAAGGAGGCTTATTAAAATGAATCATACACAAGAACATTTTAATATAAGCGCTAATAAAAAAGCTAAGTATATGTGGCTCATATTATGTCTTCTTCTATCTGCAGCTTATGGGGTTGAAATATTTAAGGGAAGTAAAACATTTACCTATTATAATACCCTCATACTTTTTATTTGGATTCCATTCATACTGGGTATTATCACGCTAAAGAGATTTGGAGCAGCCACACCTTATTTTAAAAATTCTCTTTCTATAGGCTACGGAATCACTTATACATTTATTTTATTAACAAGTTCTTCAAGGGAAACTTTTGTATATATTCTACCACTTACTAGTATGCTTATTTTATTTAAAGACAGACAATATATCCAACGCGTTGGTATTGGTGCGGTAATCGTAACTGTTATCTCCATTATTAAAAATATTGTTACAGGAAACTTGCAACCATCTGATATTACAGCTTACGAAATTCAGATTGCTTGTATCGTCTTGTGTTTTACTGGATATTCTCTATCTATTGAACATTTAATTTCTGAAGATAATGCGATGCGTAATAATATCCAAAACAATTTAAATACCGTCATTGAAGTAGTTAAAAAAGTTAAATTTGCTAGTAATAAAATCGTAGATGGCATGACCGTTGTAAGAGACTTATCCGATGATAACTTATATGATGCAAATCAAATCGCAGAGCATATGAATGGGTTATTTGAGAACAATGCTGTTCTCTATGATAAAACAAAATCTTCACAAGCTATGACTGAAACAATCAGTACACAGGTTGAAAATGTTGCTGACCTGACTACTGTTATGGTTCAGCTTATTAATGAGTCTAGTTTACACACTAAAATGTGTGAAACAGAATTACAAGAGGTTGTTCAGCTAACAAATACGATGTCTGAGTTATCTAATCATGTTACATCAGCTATCTATGAATTTAATCAAGTTTTCTCTGATGTAAAAAATGAAATTGGAACCATTGAAAGTATTACAGCTCAAACTAACCTTCTTGCTTTAAATGCTTCTATCGAAGCTGCAAGAGCTGGTGAGGCTGGCAAAGGTTTTGCAGTTGTTGCTGATGAGATTAGACAATTAAGTAATAGTACAAAAGATTCTTCAAGCACTATCTTTAATACCCTTCAAAGCTTAGAAGAAACTTCAGAAAAGGTTATTAGCTCTATTGGTAGTATTACTTCTAGTATTAATGAATCTTTAGCTAAAGTACATCAAGTAAACGATAGAGTAGTTGGTATTGCTAAAGACACACGCCATTTAGATGAAAACATTAATATCATTAATTCTGCTATTAATGAAGTGGAAGCTTCAAACGCAAATTTAGTAGACAATATGAAAGAAGTAACTGGCGTAATGCAACAAGTCACAAACAGAGTAGAACATGCTGAAACTGCTGCCAAGGAAATGTCTAGTAAATATTTCCAAACTTCAGATAATATTAAAAATATCGAAGGCATTGTTGCTGAACTTGTTAAGAGTCTCGGTGAAGAAGGCTTTATGAAACTTGAAGATTTATATAAAGGCTTACCAATTGAATTAGAAGTAAAAAATACTTCCACTCACGAAGAAGATTGCTTCAGCACAGTTATTCATGAGGTTTTAAATGATGGTATCCTAATTAAACCTCTACAAAAAGGTAGTCAGGTCATTGACATCAAAAATAGACATCTAACCTCTAATATCATCGTTATTTATAAAAATATTATTTACGCATGGGAAAATGTTAAAATTGTACAGAAAAAAATAAATGGAGAAACTTATCACCATCTACTTGTACTAGGTAATCCTAAAGTAACTAATCGAAGAAAATACCAACGTTTAGTTATTTCTAATCCTTGTACTGTTCAACTTGTAGATAGTAAACAATCTATCTCTACTACAATGAAAAATATCAGTGCAAACGGTTTCTGTTTCATGAGTAATGATTCAACTTTCACAGAGAAAAAAGGCGAAATGATTGAACTCAATATTGAGCAATTTGAAATTCCTAATTGCGGTCAACTTTCTGGTGAGATTTTACGTATTACTTACTGTGAGGGCTATTACATAGTCGGTGGTCGATTAACAAAAGACTATCCTGAAATTGATGCATATATCAATAAGCAATCTAATCTAAATCTTTAACCCAAAAAAGGAGATGTCACCAGATAGGTGTACACCTCCTTTTTCCTATAACATAGCTCAGAAGAGAGACAACTGAGCAGTTTAACTACACAATATACTACAACTCAGCTTTCATACTGTGACCAAAGCCTTCTGTTACTTGCTCTTGTACCCAGCTACCATCTTTTAATTCTACATCATATGCTTTTCCAAATCCTTTTACAAGTCTACCTTTGTGAAGCTGTAATTCAAACATATCAAAATCCATTTTTCTAAGCATCTGCACCATCTCTTTACCTTGAGCCTCTTCAAATGCTTCCCAAATGTTTTCTGCTACCTCTTGCATCATTGTTGCTGTTGCTTTGAAAGATAATCTTACTCTAGCAAAAACTGTTTTTGCCTCTGCTTCATCTTCAATCATCATAATTGCTACATTAGGATTTTTTAATAAATTATAGTAGTGTTCTGCCGCTTTGCTAATATAAATATAGACTTTGTCTTCTATCCTAGCAAATGGTGCATAGCTAATAAAAGGCTGTCCTTCTTGAGTTAATGAGCTGATCATAATTGTTTTTTGATTAAATAGTTTTTCCATACGTCTATCCTTTTGCAGATTTTATTTTATGCTTATTTTCTAGATAATAATAAATAATCGTTAGTTATAATAAAACATTGCTATATATAGTATATGATTAGGTAGTAATTATTATCCTTTTATTTCTACTTAATCAGTTTATCATGATTAAATGTCCTATAAATTTCTTCTGTTATATAACTTTGAAATTCATAATCTGCTGGATGATTTCCCGTTCCTTCATCTATCCATACAACGTTATTTTGTTGTTTTTTTAGTAGCTTAGCAATATATTTAGAGGTTGTACT
>JAGAVZ010000113.1 GCA_017941635.1 Cellulosilyticum sp. | reverse complement strand
ACAAGTTCATTTTGTACATCTGATCTTCTAGACATTAAGTCTGCACCTACACGAATATAACCTAAGAAGAAAGCCGCAACTGGCACAAACTTAGGGTTATTGCCTGCTAAGATTGTGATAATCACACCATCCCACGCATAAGTCGGTGAATCTTGCCAGTTGAAACGCTGATACATACCTGCTTGCTCTACAGCACCGCCAATCCCTGCTACAGCACCTGCTAACATTTGTGTCATAATAATAACCTTACCAATATTAATCCCTGTATGCTTAGCAAACTCAGGATTACTTCCTACTAAACGAATCTCATAACCAAACTTGGTTTTATAAACAAGTATATAAAGTAAAATAGCTACTGCAATGGCAATAAGGAAACCATAGTGAAGTTTCGTGCCACTCACCATATTTCCAAGTCCACTGGTAGGTTGATATTTTAAAGAAGCAAATGTCCCTGCACTTCTATCAATCAAATGCTTATTAATGATATAAATTCCTGAGAAGAAAAATACATTATTGAGCATTAATGAGGTTACCAGTTCATTGGCATGGCATTTCACCTTTAAAATAGCTGGTATACTACCAATAATTCCTCCAACTACTGCTGCTGCTAAAATCATCACTATTGGATGAATACCTGATGGAAGTGTCATCTTAATCGCAACGGCCGCTGCTATTGCACCACCCATGTAAAGTGCACCATCTGCAATCATAGAGAAATTCCCTGATTTAAATACAATACTGAGTGCTAAACCTGTGAATATTAATGGAATACTACTTTCTAGCACATTAAAAAAATGTCTCTTAGATTGTAGTGGTCCTAAAAACAGATTATAAATTGCCGTACCTGGCTCGTTACTAATACTAAAAATAATCGCTACAGTTATACCCACTGCGATTAATATAGCTACCATTAAACGAAGTAAGGTAAAGCTATTTTGAAAGTTCTTTATTCCTTTTTTACTATTCATGATAGGCTCCTCCTAGTTTTTCTTTTGAATCTTGTTTAACGCCTAGCATATAGAGCCCTAATTCATTTTCTGTTGCTGTTTTAGCATCTTCGATAAATCCTACAATTTTACCTTCATGCATAACAACGATACTATCACTTAGAGATAAAATTTCACCAAGGTCTGCTGATACTAATAAAATGGCTTTTCTTCTTTCTCTCATGTCTAAAATCTTTTTCCTAATAAACTCAATAGCTCCTACGTCAACCCCTCTTGTTGGTTGGTTGATAATAAGTAGTTCTGGATTATATTCATATTCACGACCTACAATAAGCTTTTGAATATTTCCTCCCGAAAGCTCACCAATAGACTGCTTATTGTTATCATATTTTACTTTGAAATCTTTTAAGATTTTATCTGTAAAAGCAGCGATTTTCTTGCTACTTAATAAACCGTAACTTTTAAGAGCTTTAGTATAGTAAATTTTTGAAATTGCATTATCTTCTAGTGAAAGTTTCGGCGCACTTCCGTACTTCATTCTATCTTCTGACACATGAGAGATGCCGGCTTCTTGGCGTTTTAAGATAGATAATTTAGAGATATCTTCTCCCTTCAAACAAATCTGCCCTGCTGACTGCCTAAGTGTGCCTACAATAAGTTCTACAAGTTCAGACTGACCATTTCCATCAATACCTGCTACTCCTAGTATCTGTCCTTCACGGATAGAAAAAGATATGCCATCTACTTTTCGCTTACCAAACTGATTCACATAAACAAGATCTTTCACAGAGGCGATTGTTTTTCCGAAGTTTGGTGCTGATTTCTCCATATTGAGATTAACATCTCTCCCTACCATAAGCCTTGATATTTCTTGCTCACTTAGATCACTAATCTCATAAGTTCCCATAGTTTTACCATCTCTTAAAATTGTCATACGATTACAAAGTGCTTTTACTTCGTTAAGTTTATGGGAGATAAAGATAATCGTATGTCCTTTTTCTCTTAATAATTTAAGCTGCTCAAATAATTCTTCTGTCTCTTGAGGTGTCAGAACAGCTGTAGGCTCATCTAAAATGAGAATCTTTGCACCTCTATAAAGCGCTTTTAAAATCTCTAGCTTTTGTCTCATTGCTAGAGAAATATTTTCAACCTGAGCATTGGCATCTACTGTGAGATTATAAGTCTTTGAAAGTTCTTCTGTAATTCTAATGGCTTCTTTTCTATCTACTAATCCATTCTTTTTTGGTTCCACTCCTAAAATAAGATTTTCTGCCACTGTCATAGAAGGCACCTGCATAAAGTGCTGATGTACCATTCCTATCCCTTTAGCAATGGCACTTTTAGAAGATGTAAATGTTACTGCTTCTCCCCTAATAAGGATTTCTCCGCTAGTTGGTTGTGTCATTCCAAATAACATTTTCATTAAAGTAGATTTACCCGCTCCATTTTCCCCTACTAAAGCATGGATTTCTCCTTCATAAATGTCTAATTGGACCTCATGATTGGCTACAACTCCACCTGGGTATACCTTCGTAATCTTTCTAGCTTCTAATATTTTCTGCTCCATAAGGATTTCCTTTCATGTATTTTATAAAGAAAGGGCATTACAGTTATCCCGTAATACCCTTTTTATTTAATTCAAATGATGCAGCTAAGTACTTATTGTGCACTAGAAATAATGCCTTTTAATGTTGCTTCATCCATACCATATGCTGTACTAACACTTACTTTACCATCAAGTAAGCTTGCTGTAGCTTCTTCTACTGCTGTGCGGATTTCTTCTGGAACAACACTTTGATAAATATCGTTATCAGCTAATCCTACTGCATTCTCTGCAAGACCAAGTAATTCATATGTACCATATGGTAATTGACCTTCTAATTCTCTTTCAACAGATGAGAAGATTGTTGTACCTACACCTTTGATAGCTGAAGAAATAATAAATTCAGCTGACTCAGAACCTTCATAAGCAAGAGCTTGGTCTGAATCTACTCCGATAACATATTTTTGACTTTCTGCTGCTGCTTCAATAACCCCTACTGAAGCTGGACCCGCTGCTACGAATACACAATCAGCACCTGAAGCATATTGAGTTAAAGCTAACTCTTTTGCTTTAGCAGAGTCTACATATGAACCTACATAAGAAACAATTACTTTAATATCTGGGTTAATGAATTGTGCACCTTCGATAAATCCAACTGCTGAGTCATTGATAACTGCTGCTGTATCTTTTGCACCTACGAAACCGATTGTAGCTTCTTCATTAGCGTAAGTCATATCTGAAGTTGTTGCACTAGCTGCAAGTACACCTGCAAGGAAGGCTGCTTCATTTTGTTTATAACTCATAGAGTAGACATTACTTAAGTCACTTGATGCATAATCTACATCTGTGTCAAAGATAATGTATTTTTTCTCTGGGAATAAAGGTGCTGTTTGCTCAAGGATTTCTTTCATATCCCATGTTCCTACGATAATAACATCTGAATCAGATTCTGATGCATCTAATAAAGCCCCTTCAAATTTAGTTTTATCATGACCCATTTCAATCATCTCAACTTCAACTTTATCGCCAAGTTGTTCAGCGATTTGTTTCATTCCTTCTTGTGCTGAATCATTGAAAGCTTTATCTCCAAAAGAACCTGTTACTAATAAGCTTACTTTTACTTTTTCACCTGTTGTTTCGTTTATTCCTGCCTCTGTTTGTGTACCTTCTTCTTTAGTTTCTGATGGTGCACTAGAACATCCTGTAAATAAGGCTGCTGTAAGTAATGATGTGAGTAATACTCTAGCCCATTTTTTTGTCATCTTGTTATTCTCCTTTTTTGTAAATAGTTGTTTTATTGAATCTATCTAGCATAGCTAAATAGTCTTCTTTACTCATAAGTGGATTAAATTTCTCCTTGATTTCATAAGCTTTCTTTCCATCTTCTGAAAGGAGGTCAATAATCGTATCGATAAAGTAAGCAGCTGGCACTTCATAAGCTTGCTTATAATTATCTGTTCTAAAGTCACTACCATGTACTGTTCCTGTGAAACCGCCTACGCCAATTTCTACAATTGGATATAAAGTAGATAAGTCTCCCATATCCCCTGAGGCATAGCCATGGGTACCTTGAGCAATTCTTTCTGGTGAAACGTAATCTAAAATATGTGTTTTTACAAGGTCTGTTAAATTCTTATCTTGATGAAGTGGTAAGTATCCTGGTGTGTCTATAATCTCTAAGTCACATCCAATAGCTAATGCTCCTGCTCTTAATGCTCTTGTTACCTTCTCATCTGTGGCTAAAATAGCTTCAACTGTTTTAGCACGTACGTACAATTCCATTGTGACACGTTCTGGAACTGAATTAATGGTTTGTCCGCCCTCTTTAACTACAAAGTGTACACGAATAGCATCTTCTTCTCTAAAAGTTTCTCTTAAGAAGTTAATACCTGTCATAGCTAAGTTAGCTGCATTTAATGCGTTAATCCCACCTGCTGGGTTGCTTCCTGCATGAGCACCCTTACCATGGAAAATAGCTTTTTTACATAAGAACCCATTTAATCCAGCACCAATCTCTGCATCATAAATATTCATATCCAGTCCCATGGTATGACAAGATAAAATAAGTTCCATATCATCAAATACACCCAGTTCTATCATCTCTTGTTTCCCTGAAGCACGTTTGATTTTACCTTCTGCAATAAGGCCTTTACGATATTCTAAATCACAAAATTCTTCTGCTGGAGTTGCCACTAAGGTCACCTTCCCGCAAAGCTCTCCCAATATCTGAGCTCTATGTATGGATAAAAATACGCCCATCATTGCACCAATCTGTGCATAATGGCCACAAGTATGTGCTGCTTGATCTTCTTTGTTCGCATAAGGATGATTTAAAGTTGGCACCCCATCCAATTCACAAATAAGTCCAATATGTGGTCCTGGTTTTCCCGAATCTATAGTAGCCAAAATTCCTGTGTATGCTACCTGATCTTGATATGGGATACCTTCTGCTTCTAATATTTCTTTTACTTTTCCAGCTGTTCGAATCTCTTTATAACCTAATTCAGGATGTTTATAAATATCTTCCGCTAGTTCTATAGTTTGTTTAATCGTTTCATCAAAGATTTGTCTCATTTTAGCTTCCATGTTGTCATCCTCTCGTCTGAGTACATTATTTATTTACGAACATTTTTAAGATTAAAAGTGATTACGTTCGATTTCTTGATTGTATCGAATATATCATGATTATCAATTCTTGTCAATTAATTGAATTTATGTTTAAAAATTTACTATAATTTAAATATTAGAAAACAAACTCTTCATCTATTCATCTTTTTACTTTTAGTTGAAATTTATTCCTTCATACTCTAAACTATTATGTATACTTAAATGACTTACTTAGGAGGCATATTTTGAAACTTAAAGTACTCGTAGACAATAATACTTACATTGATGAATATTACTTTGGAGAACCAGCTGTATCCTACTATATTGAAGATGAGGATACCAAAATCCTTTTTGATGCAGGTTACTCAGATTTATACATACGCAATGCCAAAAAAATGAATATTCCTTTAAAAGAAATATCTACTATTGCTATTTCTCACGGTCATAATGACCATACTGGTGGACTTGCTTATCTCAAAGATTCAGATGCCTTTGATTTAGACCACCTTAGAATCTTAGCTCATCCAGATACCTTTGATAAAAAAGTAATTGATGACTTAGATATTGGCTCACCTATTACAAAAGATGAGTTAGAAAGTTTTACGACTCTAGAACTTTCTAAAACACCTGTAAAAATTAGTCCTAACCTTACTTACCTTGGCGAAATTCCTAGAGTTCATGACTTTGAGAACTCTGGTCCAATTGGAAAATGTGGTTGTGGTTGTCACCCTCTTGTAGATGATTATTTATCTGATGACACAGCTTTAGTATATGAAACACCTAAAGGCCTATATATTATTACAGGATGTTCTCATAGTGGAATCTGTAATATCATTGAGCATGCCAAAAAGGTATGTGGTCAAAATACTATTTTAGGTGTTATAGGAGGTTTTCATCTCTTTGAAGTCTCTTCCAGACTAGAGCATACTATTGAATATTTTAAGAAAAATAATATCAAGGAACTTTATCCTTGTCATTGTGTTTCATTTAAAGTTAAATCTGCTATGAATCAAGAGCTCCCTATTCATGAGGTGGGTGTAGGATTAGAATTAAATTGGTAATCGTTTAAAACAGAACGAATCCCAAAAAGAGTACTTGTCCTTTTAGACAAGTGCGTGGTTCATATACTTTCCTCCTCATAAAATAATCCTAAAGCATTAATTTCTCTAGTGCTTTAGGATTATTCATTTTTATCTAGTATTAACATTTTCAGTAATTTTCCATAAAAACTCTAAAACCCCCGAACCTAGATTTCTCTATGTTCGAGGGTTTAGTTCATGAAGGTGAGCCTATATGGTTCTATCCACCATTATCACACTACTCTTTTCTCAAAGCCTTTACTTCTTCTAAGGCAAGCCCTATTCTTGAAGCGATGGTTTCATCATCTAACAGATCAAGCAATGCTCTTGCAGCTTCTTTTTTGGCTT
>JAGAVZ010000112.1 GCA_017941635.1 Cellulosilyticum sp. | reverse complement strand
TGTTTAGGAGCACTGATATCACAACCATTATTTTGTAGAATAGCTTTTTTAATTACTATAGGTAAGATATTTGTGTGATGGGTGATCGCTGACGTAATATCAAATGAAACAATAGAGTGATGAATAGCACCTATAGGGTTTGGATTTTTAAAGATGATTTTGTTGTTTCTTCAATAGTTGATGGTATAAAAGTTTAAAAAGTCTAGATAATAATATTGCAATATGCATGGGAAACCTCCGTTATTTAAGTATTGTTGAATATGGGAGGTTTCTCATTTTTATTGAAATCTTTACTAGAAAATTTATTTATAAGTTGACGCTTATGAATACACAATAATTACTTATAAATTGTGAAAAATATGAGTAATAAATTGGAGAGTAGTAGAGGTAATGTAAAAAATTATTAAAAAAATATTTGGTTTAGGTTGAATATTCTACAAATTTCGATGGTTTGGTTATCAATAATTATTGCGAAAGCAAAAAAATGAAGATATAATGTTAAAAGTATATAGGAATATAAAATACGATATATAGACAATATTTGTAATTAAGAGTTAAAATGGGGGAAGGAGGAGGAAAATGAATTTTTTTTCAAATGTTAATCTGGTGAATAAGGCAATTAATGCAACATTAGTGAGAAAAGATCTTATTAGTCAAAATATAGCTAATGTGGATACTCCGAATTACAAAAGACAAGATATAGACTTTGAATCTGTTTTGTTGAAAGAGGTTCAAAGTGCAGGGGGAAAAGAGATAGATATAAATCATTTGAATGCGGATATTTATACGGATTTGAAAGATTCATCTTATCGTATGGATGGGAATAATGTTGATATAGAAGTAGAGCGAAGTGAGGAAACAAAGGTTGAGTTAAGATATAATACTTTGGTAACACGTATTACTGCTCAACTAAATAGAATGGAAACTATACTTCAAAATCTAAAATAGTAGAGAGGGGATTTAAATGAGTTTTTTTGGAAGTTTAGATACAGCCGCAAGTGGGCTTACGGCACAACGTCTTAGATTAGATGTCATATCACAAAATATGGCTAATGCCAATACAACGCGTACAGAAAGTGGTGGACCGTATAAAAGGAAAGCAGTTGTTTTTGAACAGATTAAAAATGATGCCAATAGTTTTGGTTCGATTTTGAAAAAGAAAACACAAAGTGGCAGTAACGGTGTACGTGTTGCAGAGATTGTAGAGGATCAGAGTCAAGGTACTTTGGTGTATGACCCAGGACATGCAGATGCGAATGAAGATGGATATGTAGAAATGCCAAATGTAAATATTGTGGATGAAATGGTTAATATGATTTCGGCAAGTAGATCCTATGAAGCCAACATTAATTCATTTAATTCAATGCAATCTATGTTTACGAAGGCATTAGAAATTGGTAAATAATAATTGAGGGGGAGTAAATAATGGTTTCAATTCAAGGTATATCGGATAATCAATTAAATGGGCTATCTGGATATGGACAAGTTTCTAAGTTAACAGGAAGTGAAAGTTTTACATATGCTTTAGATGCGGCAAAAGAGCTTGTAGCAGAAAATAAAATGTTAGAAGCAGATGTTTCACAAAAAACAATGGATTTTATGACTGGTGAAAGTGATAATGTAGTTGATCTTATGGTGGCACAGTCTAAATCAAGTATTATGCTCCAATATTCATTGCAGTTAAGAAATGGATTGTTAAGTGCATACAAAGAAATTATTAATTTATCAATTTAAACCTGATTGAAATAGAGAGAGGTGAATAATTTGCAAGAGACAATTCAACAAATGTCAAATCAGGTTACTGAAAAGTGGAATAACCTAAGTAAAAAACAAAAGATTTGGATAGGTCTAGGTGCAGTTGCACTGATTATAACCATAGTTATCGTTTCTTTATTAATGCAACCTAAATATAAAATACTACTTCCTGAGGCTCAAGATACTAAAGTGATTGCAGCAATTAAATCAGTTTTAGATGAGCATGAAATAAAAAATCGTTTAATTAATGATAGTACAAATATTGAAGTACAAGAAGAATCATATCAAGAGGCTTTAATGTATGCAGCCTCATCTGAAGTGATGGAAACCGGAATATCATGGGAAGATTTAGTTAATAATGATATGTCCACTACGGATTTTGAAAAAAATGTCAAAGATAGAGAGCTTAAAAGACAAGATTTAGAAAGAACAATTGAACTCATAGAAGGTGTAGAAGATGCAAGGGTTGAACTTGTAACACCTGAACAAAAAAATGCTTACTTACAATCTCAAACTAAAAGTAATGCAAGTGTCTTTTTAACGCTGAGTCGTCAATTATCAAGTGCACAATGCGAAACAATTGCTAACTATGTTGCAGCAAGTGTTGAAAACTTAAAAAGAGAAAATGTAGTTATTATTGATTCTGCAGGTAAAACTTTGTATTCAGGAGCAGATGATGCGAATACTACAGTAGGTAAGCAACAAGAGTTAAAAGCTGCTGCCGAAAGTGAAGTGAAACAAAAGATTTTAGACTTGATTGGTAATATGTATGATGATGTACGTATTAGCACAAATTTGGTACTTGACTTTGATCAATATCAAGAAGTTAAAGAACAGTATTCAACACAAGGTGATGATGAAAGCCGAGGTGTAATTCAACAAGAGTCTGAATCTAAAAGTTCATCAACAAATGGCAGTTCTGGTGCTGTTCCAGGAACAGATACAAATGGTGGAGATGTGGCAACCTACCAAACAGTAGATGGAACCACATCAGAAAGTAAAGATACTACTAAAGATATTATCTATTCTCCAGATAAGAGTGTGTCTACATATACGAAAAATACAGGAGACGTAGATTTAGAAAAATCCTCTTTATCGGTTAATGTATTTTCAAATAAGATATATAAAGAAGAGATGGTTACACCGACTCTTACAGATATGACCTGGGAGGAATTTAAAGAAACGAATAGAAATCAAACAGCATTAGTGGTTGAAGAACAAGTGGTAAGTTTGATTCAAAACGCAACAGGAATAAAAAGTGTTGTGGTAAGTGCATACGAAAATCCAATTTTCTTGGATGAAGAAGAATATGTAATCGATTACAAAGATTATATACCATACATATTAATTGTTGCAGTACTGCTCATTATCGTATTCATTGTTCTTAAGTTCAGAAAACAAGAAGAAGTTGTTGAAGTTGAACCAGAACTTGAAGTAGAAGAAATGTTAAAAGCTGCAAAAGAAGAAGTTGAATTAGAAGAAATTGAATTAAAAGAAAGTCTAGAAACTAAACGCCAAATTGATAAGTTTGTAGATGAAAAACCAGAAGCAGTTGCTAACTTACTACGTAACTGGCTATCTGATGAAGATTGGGAGTGATGACAATGGCAGTAACGAAAGAGCATTATTCAAATAGACAAAAGGCTGCAATGTTACTCATTGCATTAGGCCCTGAAAAGTCGTCAAAAATATTTAAGTTTTTAAAAGAAGAAGATATTGA
The DNA here is from genome assembly GCA_017941635.1 of Cellulosilyticum sp. GTDB lineage: Bacteria > Bacillota > Clostridia > Lachnospirales > Cellulosilyticaceae > Cellulosilyticum. The sequence goes on along the minus strand of JAGAVZ010000112.1, from coordinate 10,841 downwards.
ACAACTTACTTTAGAGATTGCTAGTATAAAGGCAGTTTCTCCAAAAGTAAAGGAAGAAGTCCTGCAGGAATTTTATGAAATGTGTCTTGCTCAGGAATACATCGCAGAAGGTGGTATTGGTTACGCAAGACAATTACTTGAAAAAGCATTGGGTTCTGATAAGGCAGTTGAAGTTATTAATAAGCTTACAGTATCCTTGCAAGTACGCCCATTTGAGTTTGCAAGAAAAACAGAGGCTTCGCAATTGGTTAACTTTATTCAAAACGAGCATCCACAAACCATTGCACTTATTTTATCTTATTTAAAACCAAGTCAATCAGCAGAAATTATTCGTTCTCTACCACCAGAGATGCAAGCGGATACTGCTCGTAGAATTGCATTAATGGATAGAGCTTCACCAGATGTCATTGCTCAAATTGAAAGAGAGTTTGAAAAAAGACTTTCTACACTGGTATCAGAAGACTATACAAGCATTGGTGGTATTGATTCTATCGTTGATATTATCAATCAAGTGGATCGTACAACAGAGAAAAATATCATGGAAAATCTCGAAATCGAAGATCCAGAACTTGCAGAAGTTATTAAGAAGCGTATGTTTGTATTTGAAGATATTACAACGCTTGATAATAAATCTATCCAACGTGTACTTCGTGAAGTGGACAATCATCAATTGGCTGTTGCGCTTAAAGGTGCAGGTGAAGGCGTTAAAGAAGTCATTATGGCCAACGTATCTAAACGTCTTGGTGCAATGATTGAAGAAGATCTTGAATACATGGGACCAAAACGTGTTAAAGAAGTTGAAGATGCACAACAAAAAATTGTTAATGTTATTCGTAAGTTAGAAGATGCTGGTGAAATTGTAATTTCACGTGGCGCAGGAGATGAGGTCGTTGTCTAATATTATTAAAAGTGGTCGTATCAGAAGTCAAAGTTTTTTAGACTTATCACAACGCCAACTCTCAGAGATGATTGTAAGAGAAACATATGAAAGTGATTTGAGTCTAAATGTAAATAGTAAAGAGACTGATGTAACGACAGAACTTATACATAAAAGAAAAGAAGAATTATATTTATTAGAAGAAGAAATTCAGAGAAAAAGAGAAGAAGCTAATCGTAAAATTGAAGAGATTTTATCTGAGGCCTATAGTAAAAGTGATCTGTTGTTAAATGAAGCAGCAGAAGAAAAAAACAAAGTTTTACAAGAAGCACATCAAAGGCAAGCTGAAATAATTCAGCTTGCTGAGGATGAGGCAAATCAAATTAAATCTTCAGCAGAAAAGGAAAAGCAAGCTTTACTTGAATCGGTTGAAGATGAAGTAGTAGATACAATGATTACATTATTACAACATCTTATTAGTGAAGAACTTCAACATAATGTGGCTTGGCTTAAATTAGTTGTAAGAAAGATGTTATTAAATGATTTAACGACTGAATCGTTTAAGTTATTGGTTTCACCACATAATATGATACTAATAGAACAGAATCAAACGAGCTTTAAAGAGGGGATTTCTAAAGTGACGAATATTGAATGTGATGAAACACTTAATGACACCACTTGTATTCTAGAAACAAGTCAAGGTAAGATTGAGTATGATGTAAGTCAAGGGCTAGAGAAAATGATTACAGAGATTAGGATGTTAAAGGGCATATCATAGGGAGAAGTTATGATTAATATAAAAAAATATGCTGAAGTCACAAAGTGTAATTTATGGACCTATACAGGGGAAGTCACAAGGGTCATTGGGATGGGAATAGAGTCAAAAGGTCCTATGGCGAACATTGGAGATATCTGTGAGGTTGAAACAAGAGGTAGTAAGGAAGTGATTACTGCTGAAGTTGTAGGTTTTAAAGATGGCCATTTAATGCTTATGCCATTAGGCTCATTAGAAGGAATAGGTCCAGGGTGTAAAGTAAAGGCCTATGGTGATAGGCTTTCTATTAGAGTCGATGAAAGTTTACTAGGTAAAGTTGTTGATTGGAAAGCACAACCTATTGACGGAATGCCAATCTACTGCAAGGATACAGCACCTATTGAAAATGATGCTCCCAATCCTATGTCTAGAAAAAGGATTGATACAGCACTTGAATTAGGTGTACGCGTTATTGATGGTATGCTAACGGTTGGTAAGGGACAGCGTATAGGAATTTTTGCAGGTAGTGGTGTAGGTAAAAGTACCCTAATGGGGATGATTGCAAGAAATGCACTTTCAGATATAAATATTATTGCACTAATTGGTGAACGTGGTAGAGAGGTAAAAGAATTTATTGAAAACGACTTGAAATTAGAGGGATTAAAAAGATCTATTGTAGTTGTTGCAACTTCTGACCAGCCAGCTCTTATGAGGCTAAAAGCTGCAAAAACAGCGACTGCATTAGCAGAATATTTTAGAGAGCAAGGTAAAGATGTTCTATTAATGATGGATTCTTTAACAAGGTTTTCAATGGCTCAAAGGGAAATAGGATTGGCTATTGGTGAACCTCCAGTATCAAGAGGGTATCCACCTTCTGTATATGCAGAATTACCAAAACTTCTTGAAAGAGCAGGCAATTCGGATAAAGGTAGTATTACAGGTATGTATACAGTACTAGTAGATGGAGATGACTTTAATGAGCCGATTACTGATACAGCCAGAGGGATTTTAGATGGACATATTGTTTTATCTAGAAAGTTGGCAAATAAAGGACATTATCCAGCTATAGATGTACTAGCTAGTATCTCCAGGGTAATGGGGAACATTGCATCATCTGAACACAAAAAGCTAGCAGGAGAGATTAAGAAACAAATGGCTATTTATAAAGAGTCAGAGGATTTGATTAATGTAGGTGCTTATAATAGAGGCAGTAGTGCTGAAATTGATTTAGCAATAGATAAGATGCCGTTTATTAATAATTTCTTATGTCAGACTGTTGGTGATAAAGTTGCATTTAATGATACATTAGGTCAAATGCAACAAATTGTAGGATAGGTGGTATTTATGTTCAAATTTAGTCTTGAGCCTGTCTTGGCATTGAAAGAAAAAGTAGAAGATAGTAAAAAGAGAGAACTTGGTGAAGCAACTATGTATCAAGAACGAATCTACCAAGAAAAGCTGATACTTGAGAAAAAAAAAGATGAAGCATTGATCGAAGCAAGAGTTGGAGAAAATCAATTTGTAGATGTTTCAGCAATTAAAGTTTTTAATCACTATAATCAATTTATTAGCCAGTCTATTGAAGATAAAGGTAAAGAATTAGAGACGGCTAAGATGCAGGTTGAAGAAAAAAGAAATGAACTTTTAGAAGCAGTTAAAGAAAGAAAAATTTTAGATAATCTAAAAGCAATACATAAAGAAGTTTTTATTGAAGAAGAAAAGAGAGATGAACAACGTATCATGGATGATATTGTAACTTATCGCTTTGGAAGAAAGGAAAGGGAGTAAAATATGAGTAAACAAGTCGATAGGCAAATTGAAGAAAATGATATAGAAACTCCTTTAGTTCCTAAAAAACGTAAGAAAAAGAAATGGCCAATTGTTATTGTTATATTATTACTGATTGGAGGAATAGTCTTTTTCTTTAGAAAACCTATTTTAAATGGATTAAGTAAAGTTCCTGTTATTGGAGAATTTGTACCAGCCCAAGATATAGAGGGTAAAGAAAAGTTGTCAGCGGAGGAACTTGAGATTAAGGTAGATGCTCAAAGTAGTGAGATTGAACGCTTAAAAGCTCAAGTGGAGAGTTTGGAAGAGCGTAATATTGCATTAGATGAAAAGAATAAAGACTTAACCCAATATGAGACAATGTATACAGAGTTTATGAATCAAAAAGCAGCCTGGGATGAAACAGTAGCAAGAACAAATCCTGAATTATTCATTGAGCAATTTGAAACGGTTTACCCAGAAATTGCAGAACGAATCTATCAAGGTCTAAAGAGGGAGCAAGTTTTATCCGATGAACAAAAGAAACTATCTACTACTATTGGTCAGATGGATGAAGATCAAGCTGCTGCAGCATTAGAACTACTCATTTCCACTGATTCAGAATTAATCCAATCTATTTTTTCAGGTATGGGAACAGATAGAAGAGCATTGATACTAAGTGCAATGACTAAGGAAGGTGCAGCTCAGGTAATCAAATTGATTTCACCAGACGAGTAGAATAAAGAGAGAGGGGACGCTGATGAGTCAAGTAAATTTGGCAAGTATTTTTTTAGGAGCTACTCATAATAATACTTCAACAAATTTAAGTGCTACAAATAATAATCAAAAGCAAAGCTTTAGTCAAAATCTTTCTAAAGCTAAAGAAACAGTTAGTCAAACTGAAACTTATTCAACACAGAAAAATAAGGATAAGGTAGAACAATCTAAACAGAATAAAGAGCCTGTGACAAAAGACATAAAAAATAGTCAAAATAATAAAAATGTACAAGATAATAAAGAAGTACAGGATAAAAGTACGAAAGAGTTGGATGAAACATTAGATATTCAGGATCATGAAGAGTTAGATACAGAAAAAGTCCTAGAGGATCAGATTTTAGCAATGATTAGTCAAGCACTTCAGATACCAATTGAAGAGATTCAAATGCAATTAGAAGGATTGGGGCTTGAAGTACAGGATTTATTAACTGAAGAAGGATTTGGTCAATTCGTTAACCAACTATTTGCACGAGGCGATATAAATGCTTTGTTGGCGGGAGATATTGATATTAAACAAATAAGTACATTATTTGATAGGCTTACTACCTTTGCTGAAGAGATGAAGGGACTTTCGCAAGAAGAACAAGTATTTAGTGAGATGCCAATAGAATCACATATTGAAACAAATGACTTAACCAATGGACAAGATTTGATGCAAACAAATCCTGTTATGAGTGAAGTTATAGTTGAAGAAACTGTTGGTATAGAAGAAATAGGTGGAAATGTTAAGCAGCCAAGTGAAGCATCGGATGAGCCTGTTTTAACTTTTACAAATGAGCAAGCTCAAGGAGATAGTGATTTAGGCATTACAGTTCCAATACATAACTTTACAACAACAAGTTTTACACAGACCTTTGAAACTGAAACTGGTGTGGTGGCACAAACAACAACAAAGCAAATGGTTAATGGTAAAGCATTTATTGAACAGGTAGACTTTAAAGTTTTAAGTCAAACAAAGGAACTTAATATTTCGTTATCACCAAAAGAGCTTGGACAAATGAATATTAAAATTGTTGAGCAAAATGGTGCAATGGTAGCCGAAATTAAGGTAGAAAATGAAAAAGCAAAAGAGTTTATTTTAAATGAAATAAGCAATCTAAAAGACAGTCTTGAAGAGCAGGGATTAAATGTAACAGATGTGAAGGTTGATATTCGTCAAGATAATCATCAAACACAAATGGAACAAGAAAAACAAAAATCAAGCAAACGCATTCAAGATATTTTGGCAAAACATTTAAATGAAGAAGAATCAGAGGAAGAAATAGTTGATGAACCAATTATGACAGATTCTGAAATTGATTATATGGTATAAGGGGGGAATAGGATGTCAAGCACAAATGGTGTTGTTCCAGCAACAAGTGATTATCTTTCAACCAAGGCAACTGAGTCAAGTAAATCAAACTCAGATAGTATGGGTAAAGACCAATTTATGCAGTTATTAGTCACACAAATGAAATATCAAGATCCACTTAACCCAATGGATAACTCTGAAATGCTTGCACAACTTGCACAATTTAGTGCATTAGAGCAAATGCTTAATGTATCTCAAGCAAGTCAAAGACAACTTGCGAGTGGTTTGGTAGGAAAATACGTAGAGTATGCGTATAAGGATACCAATACAGGTGTAACTTCTTACCAAGTAGGTAAAGTGGATAGTGTGACGATTACAGGTGAAACACCAATGATTAATATAGGTGAAGTATCGGTAAGCATTGATGATGTATATCAAGTATTAGATAGTAGCAATATCCAATCTAGCGAATCTGTGTTTGATGTAATTGGAAAAACTGTTCAAGCAACTATAGAAGAAATAGCAACAGATGGTAAGGAACAAAGTGTGATTATAGAAGGTAAAGTTGAAAACATTGCTATGAAAGATGGTAAGCCATATGTTGTGATTGGAACTGGAACTTCTAAAATAGAAACAGAATACTCAAATGTACAAAGCATTGTAGAAAATACAAGTGTGACAGGAAGAGAAGTAACAGCTACAGTTGTTAACTCAGAAGGTAAAAAAGAATCAGTAAAAGGTACAGTTGAGTATATTAAGATTACTTCATCTGGTACTTATGTTTATGTAAATGGTCAATTTATCGATTTTGATGATATAGAAGTGGTTCATTAATAGTAAAATTATAGGAGGTAATGCATTATGATGAGATCAATGTTTTCTGGTGTATCTGGGTTAAAGGTACATCAGACAAGAATGGATGTTATTGGTAATAATATTGCGAACGTTAACACAATGGGATATAAATCACAACGTGTAACATTTAGTGATGTCTTTTCACAAACAATTTCAGGGGCAACTGCTGCTAACGATGATACAGGTAGAGGTGGTATGAATGCCATGCAAGTAGGCCTTGGGGTAAGCGTTTCTTCAATTGATATGCTGATGACACAAGGTGCAGCACAACGTACAGATAATCCATTTGACTTAATGATCGATGGAGATGGTTTTATGGTAGTAGGTGATGCAACAGGGCGTTATTATACACGTGCTGGTGCACTTCGTTTAGATGATGTAGGAAATTTAGTGATTCCAAATGGAATGAAAGTGCAAGGATGGCTTGCAGGGGAAGATGGTAAGATTAATGCTCAAGAAGTACAGGATATTAATCTTTTTGACCCAAAATATCAAACAACTACTCCTGCTGCTACGAAAGAAGCTCAGATTGCAGGAAATCTTCAAAGTACATCTAAGAGTGAAGAGGTATCTATTTCATTTTATGATAGTCAAGGAAACTATTATACAATGCCTATGATTTTTACAAAGGGTACTACAACTACTGATGGGACAGAATGGACTATTAAACCAGCTAAAATGAGTGAGGATAAGACTAAAGTAATTGTAACAGATGTTAGTGGGAATCAAGTAGGTCTTGATGCGGCTAAGTTGAAAATTGGTGAGGTAGCAGCAGATGCTGAAGTTCCATTTAAAGTTACTTTTAATAGCAATGGAAAATTATCAAAAATTGGGAATACAGCTATTAATCAAGATACAGCAGATAAAGATAAGGCAATTAAAATTTCATTTATCGATACAAAGCCTACTACAATACCTACTGATGGTAGTACAGGAACGATACTTGGTGCAGAATTTAATGATACAATTACTGTTAATATAGCAGAGTTAACACAATATGCAACTAAATCTACAGCAACAGGTAAATCAACTGATGGGACAGCAGCAGGTACTTTATCTGGTTATAGCGTAGGTAATGATGGAATCATCACAGCAACTTATACCAATGGAGATATCCGTAATATTGCACAAGTCGTATTAGCAAACTTTGATAATCCTGCTGGTTTAGAAAAAGTTGGAGATAACCTTTATGCGGCAACTTCTAACTCAGGTGAGTTTGATGGTATTGGTGATGCTGGTACATTTAGTACAGGTGTTCTTGAAATGTCTAACGTTGACCTTTCAGCAGAATTTACAGATATGATTGTCACACAACGTGGATTCCAAGCAAACTCAAGAATTATTACTGTATCTGATGAAATGCTTCAAGAGTTAACCAACTTAAAACGTTAGTAAATAGGTGATTGGTATGATAATCTTAACAAAACTAAATGACCAAGAATTTACTATTAATGCTGACCTCATTGAAACAATGGAACAAACACCAGATACAGTAATTGTCATGACAACAGGTAATAAATATGTTGTAAGAGAGACACCAGAAGAAGTGATTCAAAAAATTATAGAATTTAAACGTAAAATACATATTAAATAGAATAGGAAAGGGGTGAAATAAATGGATATATCTACAGTCTTAGGTTTTGTCGTTGGTGTTGGATGTGTCATTGCATCCATTTTTATGGGTGGAGGAAATCTGATGCGCTTTATTGATGGTGCATCAGTATTCATCGTAATTGGTGGTACGGTTTCGGCTTTATTAGTTGCTTATCCAATGCCTAAATTATTAGAAGGACTAAAAACAATTAAGTATGCTTTTAGCAAGCAAGAAATTGACCCTACTGAAGTGATTAAAAAGATTAATGATTTAGCATTAGCAGCGAGAAAAGAGGGATTACTTGCACTAGAAGAAATTGCTCAGAATATGGATGATCCATTTTTACAAAAAGGAATTCTTTTAATTGTAGACGGTACAGATGCAGAACTCCTTAGAAGTATATTAGAAACAGAGATTGCCTTTGTGGAAAACCGCCACAAAGACAATCAAAAGGTTTGGGAAACAATGGCAGATCTTGGTCCTGCTTGGGGGATGATTGGTACATTGATTGGTCTGATTATCATGTTAGATCAATTAAGTGACCCATCTACACTAGGACCTAAAATGGCCGTAGCGTTAATTACGACATTCTATGGATCTTTGATTGCTAACTTTGTTGCAACACCAATTGCGAATAAGTTAAAACTTAATAGTAGTGATGAAATTTTACATAAACAAGTTATGGTTGAAGGTTTACTATCGATTCAAGCAGGTGAGAATCCAAGAGTTATTGAAGAGAAATTAAAAGCTTTCTTATCACCAGGTGCAAGACAAACTCTTGATACACAAAATAATGAAGAATAGGTGGTGATGGCATGAAGAAAAAAGAAGATGAACCTAAAAAAGGTGCGCCCGCCTATATGAACACCTATGGGGACATGATGACATTGCTCTTATGTTTCTTCGTATTACTTTTTGCAATGTCATCAATCGATGCTGACAAATTTCAACAATTAGTGAGTTCTTTCCATGCACAAGTTAGTATTTTTGATGGGGGACAAACTATTAATAATACAACAACAGTAATGCAAAATGGTATGTCTCAAATGCCAATTAGAGAAACAACATTGACGATACAAGACACTTTACAAGTTGATCAAACATTAACCAGTGCAACAGAAGATATACAAGAACATATTAAAGCGAATTCAATTGAAGAGAGTATCGATGTTGAACGACAAGGTGATGAGGTGATTATTCGTTTCAGAGATGGTGTTTTATTTGATTCAGGTAAAGCTCAAATTAAAGCAGGTGCAGTTCCGACTTTAAGTATAATGGGTGATAAATTAAGATCTTATTTAGATCAAGGTTACACATTAGCTATAGAAGGGCATACTGATAATCAACCAATTTCAACAGCACAATTCCCAAGTAACTGGGAGTTATCTAGTGCAAGAGCTATTGCGGTTTTAAAATTCTACTTTCAAGAAATGGATTTTGATCTTGAGAAAATGAGTTGTCAAGGATTTGCAGAATATCATCCAATTGCAGAAAATAGTACAGCAGAAGGTCGGGCAATGAACCGTAGGGTTGAAATTAAGTTAAGCTTACCAGTTACAGAATAAGGGGGGAAAAAGGTTGGAAAGTAAATTTAAAGTTTTTGTGATTGTTGCTATTGTTGTATTAGCATTAGCGATTGCAGCAAGTACATTTTTTGTGCTACGTGCACTAAATAGTAGTCAAATAAATGTGGTTTCAACAAGTGCAGATTATGAAACAAAATTAAGTACAGTTTCTTTAGGAGATGCAATTTTAACTAATATTACAAGTGAAGGTAATGCACAGCGTTTTGCAAAAGTACAAATTTCTATTGGTGTAGATTCGACAGATCAAAAAGCATATGAGGCACTTATTGCAGAAATTGAAGTAAAATCTGCAAGTATACGTAGTGAGCTAATCACAACGATTGGAGAACAAACCTACTCTATGTTAAGTGCAGAAAATGCTAAAGCAAAATTAGCAGATCAAATTATTATTAGACTAAATACATTATTGGATACAGATTTAATTTATGAAGTATATTATCAAGATTTCTTCGTTCAATAATGAAAAAGGAGGTGACACTGGGTGGGCGAGGTATTATCACAGAGCGAAATAGACGAGCTATTTAAAGCCCTTAACACTGGGGAAATAGATGTAAATGATATGCAAGAGGCCAATGAACAAAAGGGAGTAAAGATATATGACTTTACAAGACCTTCAAAATTCTCTAAAGAACAATTAAGAACCTTGGAGATTATTTTTGAAAATTATGCTAGGTTAATCTCTACCTATTTATCAGGTCATCTCAGAACAATGGTAACGGCTGAAGTTATGAATGCGGAGGCCATTACCTATTCAGAGTTTTCTAATGCACTCATTAACCCAGTTATTCTTGCAGTGACAGACTTTAGACCACTAAAAGGCTCAATTTTACTTGAGCTTTCTCCAAATATGGGCTATACCATTATTGACCGTGTGTTAGGTGGTAGTGGTAGTGGTTTAAATAACATTAGAGATTTTACAGATATTGAGCGCGTTATACTAGAAAAGATTTTTGTTCAGTTTGTTCAGCTTTTAGTTGAACCGTGGCAAAACGTTGTGGAATTAGATCCGATGTTAGAGAAGATAGAAACGAATTCACAAGTAGTGCAAATTATATCGCCTAATGAAATCATTGCACTTGTTACACTAAATATAAAAATAGGAAATGTAGCTGGTATGATGAATATATGTATTCCACATTTGGTTATTGAATCCATTATGGATAAATTAAATACAAAGTTTTGGTTTGCACAAAAAGAACAAGAACTTGGACCATCCTATGAGGAATATATCCAAAAAATGATTCAAAAATCGCGTATACCAGTTAAAGCAGTTTTAGGAAAAACACATATTACTGTTAGAGAATTTTTAGATTTGATGCGTAACGATATTGTTAAGTTAG
>JAGAVZ010000111.1 GCA_017941635.1 Cellulosilyticum sp. | reverse complement strand
TCCCATTTTTAGATAAAATTATTTACTTTAAGATATCTCAAGATTAATCATTCTTTAGTCTTTATCTCTTAAAGGTCATATCATAACTTGTTTTAAAGACTTCTCCTATAGCTAATTTGACAAAGTCTCTTTTCTCACTAATCTCTGCATCATTTGTAATATAATCTGTATGTCCTACCCATGGTTCCACACAAACAAATGGTGCACCTTTTTCTGACGACCATAATCCTAAGAAAGGTAATTCTCCTCTATTCATTGTCATGCTTGTTCCATGTTTTAAAGATTTTAAAGTAACAGTATTGCTTTCAAGCTGTGTAAGAATGGTTACCCCATCTTTGAAGAACTCATGAGATAGTGGAATGATTTTTATCTTATAATCTTCCACTTGTCCACTCAAATAAACCTCTGGCGTAATTCCTAATTTCTTTGCTGCTTCCTCTACTTCAAATTCAATCACATAATCATTCATTGTTTCATCTTCAAACATTGGACAATTAAAGGCAGGATGTCCTCCTATAGAAAAATAAATTTCCTTTGTATCCTCATTAATAACCTCATAGCCTAGTGTCAGTTTATTTTTCTCTAACGCATAATGTAGTTTCAAAGTAAACTCAAAAGGATATTTTTCTTTAGTTTGCTCATTGGATTTTAGTACAAGAGTAATCTTATTTTTTGTTACATTTTCTACTTCAAACTCGCTATCTCTTGCAAAGCCATGTTGTGATAAACTATAGCTTTTGCCTTCATATGTATATTGATTGTCTAAAACTTTTCCCACTATTGGAAAAAGAACAGGTGCATGCCTTCCCCAGTACTTGGCATCACCACACCACATAAATTCCAATCCATCTTTTGTTTTTACACTTGTTACTTCTGCCCCTGATGTTTTTATAGATACCGTTAATTCATCACTTGTTAACTGATATTCCATCTTTTGAATCCTCCTCTAAATTAATCCATTTACTTCCTATTTATTATAATCCTTTTTCTTTATATTTTTTATCTACAATACATATAAGTCGACATCTAAATATATATACCTATCTAAATACAATACATCTTCTAATTAATTCATTTCATCCAAATTAAGTTCCATAAAAACATCTGCTACTTGGCTATTGTTATATCGCTTTGTCTCTATAAATCCCAATTTTTGATATAGACTAATTGCCCTTTTACTTGTGGAGATTACATCTAGATACATTGTTTACCTTGATAAGCCTTTAGTAAAAAGACTGCCTTAAGTTCACAGCTCTGCTCATCTTTTGCTTTAAGTGCTACAGTTCCAATCACTTCTTCATTATTTACCAAACACCAAAACTTATCATAAAAGCACCTTACATCCTGATACATGCTATGCTTATCTTCTAGATCAAATACTCTTTCATTCTCTGGCATACAGACTTTCATAAAATGAATAACTTGTTCCTTATGACTCTCTTTGTATTCTTGAATCTCATACATGTACATCCCCTGTATCATATATATATCATTCTATTAGCTAAAAATTTTTATTTTAAGCTAATATGTAAATATTATTAAAGCTTTCTTTTTCTTTACCTATTACATTACTATTATAAAGTTGCCAGAATAAGCTCACCTTGTCCCTTAATCGTATAATTTCCTGTTCCTGCCGGTACAAAGAAGCTATCCCCTTTTTTTCCTGTCCAAACCTTGTCATTTTCAGTAATTTCAACACTGCCATCTACAATCAATAAATCTTGGAAGGAAGTTGTATCTGCTACGATATTAATTTCTTTTTCTAGGCTAATACGTTTTACTGTAAAATATGGACAAGTTGCAAGTGTCCCAATGCTTACCCCTTCTAGCATCTCCATCACATATGGATAATTATCTTCTTCTGCTTTTTGAAGTTTTGTCACTTCTAACGCTTTATCGATATGTAATTCTCTTTGCTTACCATCTGCTCCTACTCTACCATAATCATAAACACGATACGTTACATTGGAGCTTTCTTGAATCTCGGCAATCACAATGCCTTTTCCAATGGCATGCATAGTTCCTGGTGTAATAAAGAAAACATCCCCTTTATGTACATCCACGTAATTGAGTAAATCACTTAATGTATTTTCTTCTATAGCTATTTTAAACTCTTCTTTACTTAAATCTTTCTTAAAACCATAAACTAACTGTGCACCTTCCTCAGCTTCTAACACATACCACATTTCTGTTTTTCCTAAATCATTTTCATAAGTTTTTGCGTAGTCATCATCTGGGTGTACTTGAACAGATAAGTTATCTCTTGCATCAATTAATTTAATCAAAATAGGAATCTGGTCTTCTACAGGTGATTTGCTGCCTAACACTTATTTTCCATTTTCCTTAATATACTCTGCTAAATTTTTCTTTTCTCCATTTATTTCTATCTCACACACACCTGATGGATGAGTAGAAAGTTCCCAACTCTCAGCTACAATTTCTAAATCACTTTCTTTCCCATAAGCTTCTTTTAATTTATTACCACCCCAAAGATAATCTTTATAAACTGGTTGAACCTTAAACATATGAATCCTCCCTTAGGCCTTCTATAATCTTTTGGACATATTCCTTACTACCTAGAATCTCTTTTTAGTTTTTTCTTATTTCTATTTGTATAAGCTATCTTCTATGCTTACTTAATAGATTGATTAAGCCCCTCTAAAAATGTTTTATTATTCTCATTTTTAGGTCGTATTAAAGTTTTCTTATAGATGTCTCACTTCGGGTTTCTATTGTGTTTTCTATTCTTATTTAGTTTCTGTTATCTTTAGTTTTAGTCTTTATTCTTGTTGGATTATTTATTTTTACTTATGTCTTATGATTTATTTGTTATAGCCTATTCCCTTCTATTTTCTCCATTCTCTTATTCTCAAATAAAAAACTCAGTAGCTAGAAATGATTACTTAAAATATAGGTTATCATCCCTTTTTCTAAGTCTTCTTTCTGTTGCTACTGAGCTTGTTTTTGCAATGCAATAAATTACACTGTAATGAATTACATTGTAATAAATTACATTGCTATAGACTGCTTTATGGTTTATTTCTTATTCACACTTATTTTTTCTATTGATGGAGATACTCTAGATTCTTTTTGATAAGTTCACATCTTTGTTTCACACAATCTACTGAACGAAGTGGATCTTCTGGTGTATTGAATGTATAATCCACTAATTTTTCGATTGTAGTAGTTGCAACATGGAGTCTGGTATCTGCTGATGCATAGTAAATATAAACCTCTCCATTTTCCCGGGCAATAGCACCATTTGTAAAGGCAACATTCCCTACATCACCAATGATTTCTAACTCATGTGGTGTAATGAAGAAACCTGATGGTTCTGCAATCACTTTAGTTGGGTCATCTAAAGCTGTGGCAAAAACATAGATCACGTATCTAAGGCCTGCCGCTGTATTTCTTACACCATGTGCAATATGAATCCAACCTTTATCTGTTTTAATTGGTACAGCACCTGCACCATTTTTAACCTCTGTAATCGTATGGTATTTGCGTTTGCTGGTGATGATTTCTTCTTCTATGTATGCACTAGTAATGTCATCACATAATCCAAAACCAATTCCACCGCCACTTCCTGTGTCGATAAAGCTATCTTGTGGTCTAGTATAAAAAGCATATTTGCCATTTACAAACTCTGGATGAAGAACGACATTTCTTTGTTGCGCTGATTTGGTTCTTAAGTTCGGTAATCTTTCCCATGTTTTGAGGTCTTTGGTACGCACAATACCAGCCTGTGCAATCGCTGCTGATAGCTCTGGGTTATTAGGATCCTTACTTTCCGAACAAAACACCCCATAGATATAGCCGTCCTCATGTTTTGTCAAACGCATATCATACACATTTGTTTCTTCTTTTTCTGTATCTGGAAGTAAAATTGGATAATTCCAAAATCTAAAATTATCAATACCATTTGGACTTTCTGCTACTGCAAAAAAGGTCTTTCTATCATTGCCTTCTACACAGCTACAAGATAAAACTTGTCATCCAGTTCAATTGCCCCTGCATTAAAGACTGCATTTACACCCAATCTTTCCATAAAATGTGGATTGGTTTCTGGATTCATATCATATTTCCAAATGAGTGGTGCATGATATTTAGTTAGTACAGGATTTTCATAACGTGTATAGATGCCATTGTATTCATCAATAGGCTTATTCGTCTTTGTAATTAGTGCTTCATATTTGGCATTTTCTCTTTGATAATTTTGTTTAAAGGTTTCATTAAGCATCTACCTTCCTCCTCATCACTTCTAAACACATTCCTCCATTATGATATGGACATTTCCAAGGTTCCACAATTGGATAATCTGTATTCGGTTTATTTTCATCATTTAATTGCCAGTACCATTCTGACTCACTTCTTGGGTCAATCAAATATGTTTTGATATATTCCCATTCTTCAAGAGCCGCTTTTTTGAAGACTTCATCGCCTGATTTTTCATAGGCATTTAAGAATCCAACTACCGTTTCAGCTTGTACCCACCAAATTCTAGTGGTATCTATTTCCTTATTAAATCTTTCATTATTTGTTTACTTTTCTTGGGAATAAGACGGCATTTCTGTTGTATGGTAAGAATGGATTTTCCACACGTGTAAATGTCTTGAAATCTGTTGTCTTAGCCAAACCTATAGCTGCACCATAAAAATCTTGACACCACATGATGTAATATGTATCTTCTATTTTTACGAGTCTTGGGTCATAAGCATAGATTGGCATAAATGG
>JAGAVZ010000110.1 GCA_017941635.1 Cellulosilyticum sp. | reverse complement strand
TTCTATTTGCTTAGGGAGTCATGATAAGGAACGAGCTGAACGTCTTTTAGGTACTGTTCTTAAATCCCTTTTAATTATCGGTGTTGGTCTTATGATTCTAGGCCCACTCTTTGCTAATCCTATTATTAAATTTTTAGGAGCTACTGAAGAGACTTTTGGCTATACTAAAGATTACTTTATTGTTATTTATCTAATGGCTATTCCTTACCTCCTAGCCAATGCACTTAATCCACTTGTAAGAGCTGATGGTAATCCTCACTTATCTATGCTTATGGTAGGAGCAGGTGCAATTGGGAATATTATTTTAGATTGGTTATTTGTTATTGAATTAGGTATGGGAACCATGGGAGCCGCTCTAGCAACAGGTGCCGGTGTGATCTTCTCAACAATTATAGGTCTTTGGTACTTCCTATCTGGTAAGTCCCATGTTAAATTCCATAAAAAATATTTTAAAATCGATAAAAAACTATTAAAAGATATCTTTAAAATTGGTTTTGTATCTTTTATGATTCAAATCTCTATAGGTGTCGTTATACTAGTTCAAAATGTTATTTTATATCAATATGGTAATACAGCAGATATTGCTATCTTCTGTGTAACAGGTTATGTTATTTCTCTTTATACTCAGCTCTGTGTAGGAATGTCTCAAGGTATGCAACCACTTATTGGTTGCCATTATGGTGCAAATCAAATTAAACGCATGCATAAACTCCTGCAAATTACACTGATTGCAAGTGTTATGACAAGTATTGTAGCCCTTCTTGCACTTATTTTTTACGGGGAATACTTTATTAGACTCTATGGCATTGCAGAAAATTTACTTGATTTAGCTTATAATCGTACAATAACTTTTTGTCTTGGTATACCATTCATTGGTATTGTTTATACTATGGGTGCTTATTACCAAGCACTTAATCGTAATATAGAAGCCAATATTGTTTCTATAGGCCGTAGTTTTGTACTTCAAATTTTATTTTCTCTCACCCTACCAATCTTTATGGGCGTAGAAGGTGTATTCTATGCACAACCTTTTTCTGATATAGGTTCTATCTTTATTCTTATAGGGGTTATGCTGTACTGTCATATGAAAGCTAAAAATAAAAAAGTTGCCTAGATGGATAGGCAACTTTTTATTTTCTCTCTATTAGTGTTTACATGGTTTTCTTTGCTCAATTACTGCATAAAGTGTTGATACTGGCACACCTGTTGCACCTTTTACTGAGTACTCATTTAAAGCTGTTTCTGCCCATGAAGTACCTGCAATATCTAAGTGTAACCATGGTTTATCCTGAACAAATTCTCCAATAAATAAACCTGCTGTAATTGTCCCAGCATTTCTACCACCAATATTTTTAAGGTCTGCAATATCACTCTTAATAAGTTTTTTGTAGTCATCGAAATCTGGTAATCTCCAGAACTTCTCACCTGTTCTTTCTGCTTTAGCAATAAGGTCATTGTAGAATTCATCATTATTAGATACAACGGCTGTTGTTGTTGTCCCTAATGCCACAAGCGCTGCACCTGTAAGTGTCGCTATATCTACAACTTTTGATACTTTTTCTTTTTCAATAATATAAGTTACAGCATCAACTAAAGTTAAACGGCCTTCTGCATCTGTATTAAGTACTTCGATTGTTTTTCCTGCCATAGAACCAATAATATCCCCTGGCTTATAGCTGATCCCTGAAATAGCATTTTCACAAGCTGCAATGACTGCAATTACATTAGCTTTTACTTTATTTTTAGCAAGAGCACTCATTGTGCCAATGACTGCTGCTGCACCTGCCATATCACTTTTCATCGTATCCATAGAACCTGATGGTTTAAGTGAGTAACCGCCTGTATCAAATGTTAAGCCTTTCCCTACAAGCCCAAAAATTTCTTCTGTTTCTGGGGCATTCATATGACGCATTACAATAAATCTTGGAGCTCTTGCTGAACCTTTTGCTACTTCATAAAATGCTTTCATACCCATTTCTTGAATTTGATTTTCATCAAAGATCTCTACTTCAAATCCATCTCTTTGACCAAGTT
Source organism: Cellulosilyticum sp. (assembly GCA_017941635.1). GTDB lineage: Bacteria > Bacillota > Clostridia > Lachnospirales > Cellulosilyticaceae > Cellulosilyticum. The sequence goes on along the minus strand of JAGAVZ010000110.1, from coordinate 2,531 downwards.
CTACAACTCTATTAGCAAGTGTTTCAGGATAGATAACATTAGCTGGCTCATTTACTAAATCTCTTGCTTCAATGATGCCATCTACAATATTATTAATTTCACTCAGCTTGCCATTCATTTTTTCTACTTTTTCAGCTGGTGCATCTAATACATAAACATTTGGTGTATAAGTTTTTTTATCCTCACCAGTTTTGTACTTATCAAAATTATAAAGTGCAAGTCTAGCAGCTTGCACAATAGCTCTTACTCTACCGCCTGGACACATATGAGCTGCATCTATAAATTTAATACCATATTCATTTAATTTAAGTTCTTTTGCTTTTTTAACACCTTTAGCAATAGCTGTTTTAAAGGCCTCTGATTTAAGGTCTTCGTATTTACCTAAACCAACTAAAATCATGTATTTCATCTCTTCTGTTGTAAAGTAGAAGCATTCACCTACTTTACCCTTAAAAAGCTCTCCAGCTTTAATCGCTTCAACTTTTTCACAAGTATGAGTTTTATCTTCATAAACAGGAATAATCATCCCTTGTAAATCTTTTAATTCTTTATTTTGAATTGTAATGTTCATTTACTTATCCTCCTTTTAATCTAAATTAAATTCTATAACTCTATCTTACTACATTTGTTTATATTTTTGTAGTTTTTATTTTCCAATAACCATTCTCCATTGGCTCCATAATTTCAAAAATAGATAAATCTTTTTTCTTAGCTTCAAAAATAATGTCTGCTTGTTTAATGCCTGCTAAATCTAATTGATTAATAAGTCCTTCCATATCCTCTTTCAAAATATAATCCGCATGGGGTGGCTTGATAATACCATCTATTCCTGATGAAAGATGATATTTATCTGGAGGGTATTCTCTTAGTAGTTCAATAATATTTACATACTTGCTTGGATTACACCTTTCATGATGATAATCATATACCCATTTAAGTCCTAGTTCTTTACATAAGGGTACAACTTCTTCTGAAGTATAAGTCTTATCATCATTTTCTATAGTTAGCCGTTCTACATCTATTTCTCTTTTATATGTTTTTAAATGCTCTTTAAATCTTTCTAAAGTTTCTTCCTTATTGCCATAGGCACCTCCTATATGAATAACTAAGTTTTGGCCTCCTATTATCTTTAAAAATTCACTTTGTGCTCTAAGTTCTCCTATAGAACGCTGTACAATATCCTCTTTAGGGCTTGCTAGCATCATAAAATGGCTAGAATGCATAGAAATTCTCAAGTCATATTGCTTTTGCCACTTTCTAATTCTTTCAAACTCATTTTGAATTTTTGGCTCACTTAGTATTTTATGTTTCTCTATTAGCTCCTTAATTTCAAGTTTATCTATAAAAGGTATAATCTCTGCCGTAACCCTATAAACGAAAATATTTTTTTTGATATTGTCATAAATAATGTCACCTAGCAAAATAATATTATGTTGAATAACCTCTTTTATTTTTTGAATATCTTGATCCTCTACAGACTTCCATCTAAAAGTACGAAACTTTTTACCTAATGATAAATTAATACATGCATATCCAATTCTCACTTTACATGAACTCATAGACATCCCTCTTTCATCATTCTTATTTTCTGTCGTATAGAGAGGCATTATTTATAAATCCATTTAACAATTTAAAGCAATAAAATAAGACGTAGAAAAATCTACGTCTCTTTTGTCTCTATGTATACCGTCTACATTATTCCTATAATGCAATGCTTATACTTAACCTTTGATCCACATTTTGCATATCTTGTTTAGAGAGCATGCCTATCTTATGTGAAAGACGTCTCTTGGATATGGTTTTAATCTGCTCACATAATATAGTTGAATCATGTGTTAAAAAATGATACTTATCTTTAGTCACAGTATAATGAGTTGGTATATCCTTTTTAATTTTTGAAGTTAAAGGTACGCATATAATAGTAGGTGAATAATGATTTCCTACATTGTTCTGTATGATAAGAACAGGTCGAATACCTGCTTGTTCACTTCCATCACCCACTCCAAGATCTGCTTCATAAATTTCACCCCGACGTGGATATATGTATTCAAAAGCTGCTTCTTCAGTATACATGAATCTCTCCTCCTTCTTTAATTTTATTATTACCAATTCAAAGTTTCTTTAATCATATTTTGACAAATAAAAAAGGCCTACTTTAAAAGTAAGCCTTGCTCTTTATTCATAATTTGATTGTATAAGTATAATCCCTAATATCTTATCTGCTCGTTCATCTATCAACTCAATTAGAGTATCTTCTCTTCTTGTAACCTTAATTGTTATTACCAAAGAAATAACAATAAGTCCTATCTCTATTATTAATTTTACATCTTGTATAATTAGCTCTATGTTATTTATATTTTAACATACAAAAAAAGCTTGCATTAAATGCAAGCTTTAAATATGAGCCACCGGAGGCTCGAACTCCGGACCACTTGATTAAAAGTCAAGTGCTCTACCAACTGAGCTAGTGACCCATATAAAATGCCCAGAGCCGGAATCGAACCAGCGACACGAGGATTTTCAGTCCTCTG
>JAGAVZ010000109.1 GCA_017941635.1 Cellulosilyticum sp. | reverse complement strand
TGCGATACTATCAGTTGCGAATATAACAAGACAATGTTTTAGGTTATAACCTTTACGCCTATATTTCTTCAAGATGATACGGATGATCAATCTGGTACAGATAGTAAGAATGGTATTAATCACAAGGAATAAGCCAAGGGACTTTCTAGAGTAGTCTACAACCTTAAAGATAAAGAGCCCTACCATAATGAGTATGCCAGATAAAATATTCGTTTTAATAATTGCAGATATTTCTACATGAAGGGGTTTAGTACGTCTAGTGCTATAAATATCAAATAGATTATAGAAGATAAGATAAAGAGGTATGGAAAGCAGTATAGGACGTAAATTCTGCAGGAAAGTAAGAGCGTGTATCCCATCATCCATCTGGTAAAAGCGTATGTAGTAAGCGATTAAAAAGGATACAGGTATAATCATTAAATCTAGAAAGACTTGAAGTCTATTTAGATACTTTTGGTTTTCGCGAATCATAATGAGACTCCTTTAAAATGTAATAAGTATTATTATACTATATGTGATAAATAAGTACAAAATAATACATATACCAAATAAATGTAATTTGCTTCTAATATTTAACTGTAGAAATTAGGGGAAAAAGGGGAAAAGGGCATATAAATTATGCTATAATAAAAATTATGTAAAAAAGATTAGATACATAAAGTTTATAAATATATGACAGAACAAAAGGAGTAGTTTATGAAAGGAATTATTCTGGCGGGAGGATCAGGCACTAGACTGTACCCTATTACAAAAGCAATATCTAAGCAGATGTTACCTATATATGATAAGCCTATGATTTATTATCCCCTATCTACATTGATGCTAGCGATGATTAGGGAGGTGCTTATTATTTCTACTCCTAGAGATTTACCTACATATAGAGAATTATTGGGGGATGGAAGCCAATTAGGGATGAAGATTGAGTATGCTATTCAAGAAGAACCGAGAGGATTGGCAGAAGCTTTCATAATAGGAGAACAGTTCATACAGGATGACAAGGTAGCACTCGTATTAGGGGATAATATATTTTATGGTAAAGGGTTTACAGGAGCTTTACGAGAAGCTGCTGACTTGGTAGAGGGAGCTGTAATATTTGGATATAATGTTAGTGATCCAACAGCTTATGGAGTAGTAGAGTTTGATAAAAAAGGACAAGTTATTTCTATTGAAGAAAAGCCAATACACCCTAAATCTAATTATGTAGTTCCGGGATTGTATTTCTATGATAATGAGGTAATAGAGATTGCTAAACAAATTAAACCATCCAAACGAGGTGAATTGGAAATTACAGAGGTCAATGAAGTTTATCTTAAAAATCAAAAACTTAAAGTAGAACTTTTGGGGCGTGGTATGGCATGGCTTGATACAGGAACATGCGAGGGACTTACAGAGGCAAGTAGCTTTGTTCAAGCAGTTCAAAAAAGACAGGGGCTATATATAGCGTGTATAGAAGAGATTGCATATAGGCAAGGATGGATTACGAAAGAGCAGTTATTAGAGTTAGCTGAGCCTATGAAGAAAACTGAGTATGGACAATATATGATTCAGATTGCCCATTCTATTTAGATAGAGGAGAGGAGAAATGATGAAG
>JAGAVZ010000108.1 GCA_017941635.1 Cellulosilyticum sp. | reverse complement strand
CAATACACTCCCAAGAAAACTCCTTAATTATCGTACACCTGAGGAATTATTTGAGGATGAACTAGATATGATCTATGCAACATAATTTTGTGGTGAAATAAAATAACACTGTTAGTTCAACTTGCTATTGCAATTTAGGAAAAAAATACTTATTAAATTTTCTATTAAGATTGGAGACCTTATTAAACGTAAAATAGGTGCCACAAACTTTGATGCTTTATTCGACCAGCATGTCCACTATTTTACAGAAATAGGCTATGACAGCATCCAAAAGAAGTTCTTTGAAATGTTAGAGGTATATAAGGACTATGACCGATATACTGATGAAATTCTACAAGGTATGCTCTTTCACCTATTTACATTAATCACCAAATACAAGGAAATGCCTTCTAATGCTGTACCTATTTCTTTTGAAACCAAAAATGAAAGTATTATTAAAGCCCTTGAATACTTAAGTACTTATATGCAAGATGCACCTTCTATGGAAGCTGTTGCCTCTTATGTAGGACTTACTCCTTCCTACTTTTCAAGGCTTTTCAAAAAATCTACCGGAAAGACTTTTTCTGAATACGTCCTATTTTTACGTCTACAAAGTAGTCGTATTCTTCTCATGCAAACAGACCTATCTGTTCAACAAATTGCTGAACAAATAGGTCTGTGTAACGGTAACTATTTAAGTAATTTATTTAAAAAGTACTACCTCGAATCACCTAGTGAGTTTCGTAAACACTGTAATCCAAATACGCAAAGTGACATTGTAAATAAGCCTTTGTATGATGGCTTGTAATTAAAATGTACTATGTAATCATTTTATAATACATGCTTCTACTATGTATGCCACGCCCTCTTCATCATTAGATTTGGTAATAAAATCAGCAGCTTCTAATATCTCCGCTTCTGCATTTTGCATCGCCACACCGACAGCAGCTGCTTTGATCATATCATAATCATTTCCGGCATCACCTATTGCCATAGTCTGATGAGCATCTATGCCTAATAGTTCTCCTAATTTAAGTAGGCCTGTCCCTTTATTCGCTGATGTCATAGTGATTTCTAAATTGTTCAGTCCACCTGATACAACTGCTAATTCATTAAAACTTTTCAGCTTAGCAATTACCTCATCACGATATAAACAACCGCCTTTTCCATCTGGCAAAAAGTTTAAAACATATTTCGCTACATCACATTGATTCTCTATAATATATTCATCCAGACTTGGTACACCTTTTCTAGAATGTTTCACAAACTGCTTCATCGTATCTGGAATATTGAGCTGATTTACAAAATCCATATCCTTTTCTGACCTAAGTGCCTCATTTCCAATAAAGGCATCTACTAAGATATTATACCTGCGTAGTTCGTGTAATACGTGAACTGCTAGTGAATGTGGCATATCATCTTTATGTATACATGTATTGGTTTTATAATCATAAATGGCTGCCCCACTCATGGATAATACATAACGAATCCCCTTTATTTCAAATAGTTCCTTTGGAACTGCCTCATAATGTCGCCCAGTTGCTGGAACAATGGTGATTCCTGCTTCATAAGCTTTTTCAAATACTTCCTTTGTATGCTTGGTAATCTGTTTCTGACTATTAAGCATGGTTCCATCTAAATCAATGCCAATTAATTGGATATTCTGCTTTTTAATTTCTTCTAACGTGAGCATTTTTTACGTCTCCTTAAAAATAAATAACTATTTCCATACTTCATAAGCAGTGTATGTATGACTATAATGATACCCTAATTTTTCTGCTAAAGAAACAGACCAGGTATTTTGAGCATCCCAGCTTGGATACCAACCTCTTTTTAAACACTCCAAAATAATTTTAGCCCCACAAACAGTTGCTAAACCTTTTCGTCTATATTCTTTCTTCGTATTAATTTCTATTTCAATGCCATTTTGATAACTTGCATAAGAAGATGCTCCTGCTACCATTTCGCCATTATAAAATGCCACAACGCCTAATCCATATTTTTGATACATTTCATAATCTTTATAGCCATGTACAAAATCTCTTGACCAATCATATTTTTTACACTCGTGATATAGCGTCTCATCAATCATTTTTAATGAATAATCTTTGCCAAGTCCCTGTACTAGGCTTTCTAAGTGGGATAAAAAATATCTATTCATATCCCTTCTTGTTATTTGATTATTTATGTAAGTTTCTTGTGGTTATATTCATATTATGCAAAATTCTAGCATACTTACAACCCATATTTCCCATGCCTATCATTCCAATTCTAACCATAAAAACCCCTTTCAAATAAAAACATATTTATTCTGTTTATTATCTTGTATTCTATCATACAAAACATCACAATAATGTGCATTACTGCTGTTTAATCTTACATTATATATATTTTAATACTATTTATTATCTATAACTTTACTACCTTGAATATTTTAGAAAAAATAAAATCTCCTATTACTCTTAATATTTATGAGCTCATAGGAGATTCTAACGTCTTTCTCTTTCTTTAGACTTATAACTTCTTACTTTCTTACTAGTAGGTTGCTTTCTGATAAATTTTAGATTTGAATATAAATTCTAAAATTGGTATTTAAACTATATAGCAGGACTACCAATATAATGGTTTAAAAAAAAATATTTTTTATATCGACTTCTTTAGTATTTTTTCGTCATATATGTTAAACTAGTTCCTATGAAGTATTTTAAAAGCCTTCAAAAAAAAAACTCATTTTTTCGTAGGAAGGAACTTTAAAAATGAAAATTGGATTTGACAATCAAAAATATCTAACTATGCAATCTGAACATATCCGCGAGCGCATTAGTCAATTTGGTGACAAGCTATATCTAGAGTTTGGAGGAAAGTTGTTTGACGACTATCACGCATCACGTGTACTTCCAGGCTTTGCTCCTGACAGCAAGCTACAAATGCTGTTACAACTATCTGATCAGGCCGAAATTATTATTTCTATCAATGCCAGCGATATTGAAAAAAATAAAGTAAGACATGATTTAGGAATTCCTTATGATCAAGATGTTTTACGTCTTATTGAAGCATTCAGAGAAAAAGGACTCTATGTTAGTAGTGTCGTTATTACACGTTACAATGGTCAGCCTTCTATCAATCTGTTCCAAAATAAATTAGAGCAAATGGATATCAGAGTATATCATCACTATTCTATCGAAGGCTATCCTCACAATTTAGCTCATATCATCAGCGATGAAGGTTATGGTAAAAATGATTATGTAGAAACAACTCGTCCATTAGTGGTTGTTACTGCACCAGGGCCAGGTAGTGGTAAGATGGCTACTTGTCTTTCTCAACTCTATCATGAAAACAAACGTGGTATTAAAGCTGGATATGCCAAATTCGAGACTTTCCCAATTTGGAATATTCCTTTAAAACATCCTGTGAACCTGGCTTATGAAGCAGCTACAGCAGATTTAAATGATGTCAATATGATTGATCCTTTCCATCTAGAAGCTTATGGCATCACTACAGTAAACTACAACCGTGATGTTGAAGTTTATCCAGTACTTGCAGCTATGTTTGAAGGTATTTATGGCAGCTGTCCATATCAATCTCCAACAGATATGGGTGTAAATATGGCGGGTAACTGTATTTTCGATGACGAAGCATGTAGAGAAGCTTCTAAACAGGAAATCATCCGTCGTTATTATCAGTCTAAGAACCGCTTAATCAAAGATGAAGCTTCAGATGAAGAAATCTATAAAATTGAACTGTTAATGAAACAAGCAAAAATCACTACTGATGACCGTCTTGTTATACCTGTTGCTAATAAATTAAGTGATGAAACAGGGTTACCTGCTGCTGCACTTGAACTTCCAGATGGTACAATTGTGACTGGTAAGACTACTGATCTTCTTGGTGCTTCCTCTGCTGTCTTATTAAATGCAGTTAAAGTACTAGGTGGCATTGATGATCCAATTCATCTTATCTCTCCTTACTTTATTGAACCAATTCAAGCCCTAAAAACAGATTAT
>JAGAVZ010000107.1 GCA_017941635.1 Cellulosilyticum sp. | reverse complement strand
CCACCAAGGCCACAGGGACCAGGGAATCCGCCACCAAGGCCACAGGGACCAGGGAATCCGCCACCAAGGCCACAGGGACCAGGGAATCCGCCACCAAGGCCACCACAAGGACCAGGGAATCCACCACCAAGGCCACCACAAGGACCGGGGAATCCACCACCAGGAGGCCAACCACCAAGGCCACCACAAGGGCCAGGGAATCCACCACCAGGAGGTCAACCACCAAGGCCACCACAAGGGCCAGGGAATCCACCACCAGGAGGTCAACCACCAAGGCCACCACAAGGACCGGGAGGTCCACCGCCAAGGCCACCACAAGGACCAGGAGGTCCGCCACCAATAGTAGCGAACCAGATAAGGCCTTGCAAAGGGAAGTTTACCTATTTATGGCTTAGAAACGGTTCTGAATTTTGGTTTTTTGTGCAAGATGTTACACCAAACTATTTAGTGGGTTGGAGAATAAATCAAGGTAGAAGACAATACAGACGTATTAATCTGAATAGAATTGTGAGATTTTATTGTAATAATTAAAGTAATAGGATAGAAAAGAGGATACAATGGTAGTAGAGCTACAGTTGTATCTTCTTTTTTGTTTAAGTAAAAATATTTAAATCTTTAAATAAGTAAAGACGAATGATTATTTTGCCAATCAATAGATGCTTTTAGTAACATATTTTATTAATTACTTCATTTGCCAAAATGGATAGATTATGATTTAGGATAGAAGGATATATATAGGGAGAAAGTGTTATAATAAAGCTGTTTTTGAGGCATATGAATGATATAATAAGACAAAAATACTAGAAAGGGAGAGAAGAATGGTACAAATAAATAATAGCTGGGATCAATATTTAGAAGCAGAGTTTAATAAGCCATATTATCAAGAATTACGTGACTTTTTAAAGGTTGAGTATCAAACACAAACGATTTATCCAAGTATGTATGATATATTTAATGCACTCAAAGCAGTTGCCTATGAAGAGGTTAAGGTAGTGATTTTAGGGCAAGATCCTTATCATGGAGAAGGACAAGCGCATGGAATGGCTTTTTCTGTAAAGCCTGGTGTCAAAACACCGCCATCACTTGTTAATATTTTTAAAGAATTACAAGCTACACAAAATTGCTATATTCCTAATAATGGTTACCTTATGAAATGGGCACAACAAGGGGTGTTACTCCTTAATACTGTACTGACTGTAAGAGCAGGAAAACCACAATCTCATAAAGGAAAAGGTTGGGAGATCTTTACTGACCGTATTATTACATTATTAAATGAGAGAAAAGATCCCATTATTTTTGTTTTATGGGGTGCACCGGCTAAAAAGAAAGCCAATTTAATTACAGCACCACAACATAAGATTTTAACAGCTGCCCATCCAAGTCCATTGTCAGCGTATAATGGTTTCTTTGGATGTAATCATTTTAATCAAATCAATGAGTATCTTAAAGAAATGGGTAAAGCATCAATTGACTTCCAAATAGAAAATATCTAGATAACACTTGACAAAATACGATAATGACTTTATATTGTATATACAACTTTAAAAGTTTTTGAAAATTTTAAATGAGATTAAAATCTATGAAGAGAAGAGTAATTTATGACGTTGTTTTCAGAGAGCCGTGTAAGCTGAGAATCGGTAACATGCATAAAATGAAGAACATCTTGGAGAAGCTAACCCAACGGCTATGATGCTTAGTAGGCTTAGACGGTAGGTAGACCGTTACCTCTACAGCGTATCGATTTTTATCTGTACGTAAATAAATGAGAGGATTTGGAGACAAATCAATTAGGGTGGTACCGCGAAGTAACCTTCGTCCCTTGTAGCAAAATTTGATTAAATTTTGTGATAAGGGAGGAGGTTTTTTATTTTAGTTTGTATTCATAAATATTAGGGAATGCATATAAGATAATAAATGTGAGAGATATAGGAGGAGTGAATATGCAATTATTTGTACCAGAAGGCTATAAACCAAAATTAGATTTAAGAGAAACGGAAGTAGCTGTTAAAAAGCTAAAGGATTACTTTGAAAATGCTTTAGCATATGAGTTATATTTAACTAGAGTATCTGCACCTTTATTTGTAAAACCAGAAACAGGTTTAAATGATAATTTAAATGGTGTTGAAAGACCTGTAAGTTTTGATGTAGCAGATGATAATCATCAAATCGTAGAAGTTGTACACTCTCTAGCAAAATGGAAGAGAATGGCATTAGACCGTTATGAATTTGGTGTAAATGAAGGATTATACACAGATATGAATGCTATTCGTCGTGATGAAGAATTAGATAATCTTCATTCAATGTATGTGGATCAATGGGATTGGGAGAAAGTTATCACAAAAGAAATGAGAAATGAAGAATATCTTAAGCAAACCGTAAAAAGAATTTTTCGTGCTTTCTCAAGGACAGATAATTTTATTAGGGCAGAGTATCCTTGTTTGGAAGCTTGGTTGCCAGAAGATATTTACTTTATTACTTCACAGGAGCTATTGGATTTATATCCAAATTTATCAGCAAAAGAAAGAGAAAATAAAATTTGTGAAGAGAAGAAAGCTGTTTTTATCATGAAGATTGGCGATTTACTTACAAATGGTGAAAAGCATGATGGTAGAGCACCAGATTATGATGATTGGTCATTAAATGGAGACATCCTATTTTGGAATCCACTTTTAAAGAGAGCTTTTGAATTATCATCTATGGGTATTCGTGTAGATGAGCAAGCTTTAAAGGAACAATTACAAAAAGCAGATTGTATAGATAGGGCAAGTTTACCATTCCATCAAAAAATCTTAAATAGAGACTTACCATATACAATTGGTGGAGGGATTGGACAATCAAGAATTTGTATGTACTTCCTACAAAAAGCACATATTGGAGAAGTGCAAGCTTCTCATTGGTCAGATGAAATGATTGCTGCGTGTGAAGAAAATAGTATTATATTACTTTAAAATTACATAAGATAAATGAAATAACACAAATCCAATATGGTAAAATAGGTAAAATAAATAGCATAATAGATAGGAGACTCTCCATTAAATAAGCAAAATAAAAAGCTTATTTAATGGAGAGTTTTTTGGTGAAAAAATTTCCATATTCTTAAAACAGGCATAAGATAAAACAATTCAACCAAAATAAGATTGGAACATATTGTATGAGTCAAACTCCGGCAATAGTCTAAACGAAATGATTAAAGGTTGAAAGGTGGCAGAGATTATGTTGATTAGTATAATAACAGCTTTAATCTCAGGAGCACTCATGAGTGTTCAGGGGGTTTTTAATACACGTGTATCTGAAAAAGCGGGCTTATGGTTTACAACGAGTATTGTTCATTTTTTAGCTTTCGTTGTATGTATAGGAGTCTTGTTTTTCACAAGAGATGCTAATGTAATGGGATTAAAGACGGTTAATAAATGGTATTTATTAGGTGGGGTATTAGGTGCGGGGATTACTTATACCGTTATTATTGCGACAGCTCATCTAGGGCCTGCATTTGCGGTAATGATGATTTTAATTGCACAAATGACGACTTCTTATTTAATTGAAGTTCTAGGATGGTTCGGAACTGAAAAAACAGGATTTATTTGGACAAAATTAGTGGGTGTGGGTATTATGATTGTAGGGATTATTGTTTTTCAATGGAAAAAGTAAAGGGTGTTTCAATGGAAATAGAATAAAAAGATAAAAAGTGGACTAAAAGTCCACTTTTTTAAAAGAGACAGTAAATGATTTTTAAATAAAAGTATGATCTAAGCAAGCTAAGATTTTTCCTTTTTCTAAAGCATAGATGTGTTGATTTGAAGATCCACGATATTTTAAGTTTAAATCTAACAAGGAATAGATAAAAGGTCCATCTACCAATACATCTACTGCTTCAAGGAGCGCTTTAGTAGCGATATTTGTACTTGCTATTTGTTTCAAGGCATCATATGTATAGCCAGAATAACACCATATATTAAGGCCTGTGTCTTTTAGACGGACTGCAAGTTTTGCAAGTGCTGCACATTGTTGAAAAGGTTCGCCGCCAGAAAAGGTGACGCCATCTAAAATAGGTTTATTTTTGATAATACGATTATAGATTATATCTATGGGAAGTTGCTCCCCGTAATGGATATCCTGCATTACTTCATTTTGGCAACCAGGGCAACCATGAGAGCAGCCTGATACAAAAAGAACAGAACGTAAACCTTCACCGTTAACAGTAGAATGTTCAAGAAAACCAGCTACTTGTAACATTAGTTAATATTCCTATAAGTCGGTGTATGTTCACCATTGTGAGAAAGGCGGTCTTTTCGTTCGGCAGATTTACCATTTCCAAAACGTTCATCTAAACTGAGGTAACCTGTGACACGGCTAATCCCTTGAATGTTGGTGCTATGACACTCAGGGCAATATTGAACTTGTTCATTTAATGTTTTTCCACAATTTTTACAATAGCGCATATGGAAATTAATGCCCATATAACTAATATTGGTTTGGTCATAAGCGTAGTTAATAATTTTTTTTATGGTTTCACCAGTTGGATAACCATCTAATTCAATATAACTAATATGGCCAGCGTTACACATTTGGTGGAATGGTGCTTCAATTTGAATTTTATCAATAATGGAGATGCTATAGTTTACAGGAACATGGAAACTATTTGTATAATAATCTTTGTCTGTAACACCTGGGATAATACCAAAGCGTTCCTGGTCTTGAGCAATAAATTTACCGCTGAGTCCTTCAGCAGGTGTGGCATAACAACTCCAATTCATCTGGGTTTCTTCTGTAATACGATCAGTAAATTTACGGATATGTTCAATAATACTATAGCCTAGTTCTCTAGCAGATTCATTTTCACCATGGTGATATCCTGTAAGTGCAACTAGCGTTTCAGCAAGTCCAATAAAGCCAATAGCCCATGAGCCATTTTTTAAAATAGGATCAATACTGTCATTAGGACCAAGACCTTCGGAACCAAGCATAAGACCTTGACCTACCACAAAAGGAAGGTCTTTCATTTTAAGGCGTTTTAAAACTTCATAACGATGAAGGAGCGAATCTTTAGCAAGATCTAAGCGTTCATCAAGAAGTTTCCAAAACGTGTCTAAGTGTCCCTTGGCTAATATGCCGATGCGAGGTAGGTTGATTGTGGTAGGTGCATTATTTCCACGTTTACTTGGGCCTTCAGGTCCATTGACATTAGAACAAATATAGGTACGACATCCCATTGTAGCAGGAATAATTCCTTTTTTGTAATACTTTAAATTGAAATCAGCATCGATATTCATAAAGGTAGGATTCATACGAGAAGCAGCTACTTTACATGCTAAATCATAGAGATAAGCATAAGGTGCAGCTTCTCCGCGATTGACACCTTTTTTGACTCTGAAAATAATATTTGGGAAAATAGGTTGTTCATTTTTGCCAAGACCTTTTTCGTATTCTTCAAGGAAAATTTGGCATACTAAAGCTGCATCGTGACTTGTTGGAAGTCCAATGTTAAGAGAGCTAAAAGGAACTTGAGAACCAGCTCTAGAGTGCATCGTATTTAAGTTGTAGACAATACCTTGCATTGCCTGATGCACACGGCTTATAAGTTTTTCTTCAATAAAGGTATTAAAATCTTCTTTAGATAATACAGATTGAAGTGGTTTAAATTCTTTTTTTATTTCTTGGCGTGTAGATTCTACATATGGTGCCATATCATTATCAAAATCTACATGGGATTGTCCACCAAACATATCGTTTTGAGAAGATTGTAGTAAAATACAGCTAAGTTCAGCAGCACTTTCAATACGTTTTGGTTTACGAATCGTACCATAGCCTGTATTAAAGCCATTTTCAAAGACGCTCCCTGTGTCTATATGTAAGCAGTTAGTAGTTAAGTTATAACTATCTAAATCATGATAATATAAATCACCTTGCTCGTGAAGTTTTGCAAGGTGTTTAGGCATTTTACTTAAGTTATGCCATTTATTTGTTTCACTGGCAATACGTAATAACTTAGAAGAAAAGTTATTACCAACATTAGCATTGTCTCTATCTGTTTCAATTCCAATGTTATGAACAGTATCCATTAGTTCAGATTTCAAATCACGAATACGAGTTCTTTCTTTGCGATAATTGGCATAAGAATTTTTAATCTCTTCTAATTGTAAATCTACTAAGGTATCTTCAATTAAATCTTGAATTTGTTCAACGGTGATTTCATGTCTGTAGGAGTCTTTAATATGTGCTTCTACAGCTGTGGCGATTTTTTCAACATCTACAACCACATTATCATCTTTGGCTGAACGAGCGATTGCATTCACAATTTTAGAACGATCAAAGACTACTTTTCTACCATCACGTTTAATAACATAATACTCCATGCAAGTATCCCCCTTAAAAATGTGCTACCGCTATACTATATATATACATAGCTCGATATGAATATACTATATCTTGCAAATTAGAAATGCAATAAAGTATCTTTTGAGTTTTTTGTCAAGGATGAGATGTACATGTATAAAATAAAAAATCTCCTGTTGCATTTTAGGTAAGGTAAGGTAAAATAAAGAAGATGTTAGTGGAGATAAGGAGAACAAAATGAATCATTATGTGGTTTTAGATATAGAAACAACGGGTACACATCCTATTCGTAACGAAATTATAGAGATCGGTGCTGTTTATGTAGAAAATGGTAAACCTATCAAGAAATTTAATCAACTTGTACGACCAAATGAAGAGATTTCAGAGTATATCACTTCGATTACAGGCATTGATTATGAAATGGTTAAAGACGCACCATCTATTGAAGAAGTGATGCCAAAGTTTATTGAATTTTGTGGAGATGCTCCTTTGATAGGACATAATATTATTTTATTTGATTACCGTATGCTAAAAGCTAAGGCGGTCAAGTTAGGATATGACTTTGAACGTAAGGGACTAGATACTTTGGTGATTTCGAGAAAAATGTTACAAGATTTGCCAAGTAGAAAGCTAGGTGCCTTATGTGAACACTATGCAATTGATTTAGAACATGCCCATCGTGCATATGATGATGCTTATGCTACTTATGAACTTTTTGTTCATTTAAAAAATACATTTGAGCATGTAGATCCAAAGTTATTTGAGCCACAACCAATGATCTGGGAACTGCCTAAATGGGAGCCTATTACAGATAAACAAAAATCTTATTTATCAAGCCTATGTAGAAATCATCAATTAGAAACACCTTCTAATATTGATGGGTTTTCTAAATCAGAGGCAAGTCGTATGATTGATAAGATTATTTCACAATATGGAAAAATTGTACGTTAAAATAGTTTGACCACCACATAAATAAAAGAAATCGTTCATAAATATAAAAAAGAAGAATGAAAAGCTCAAAGTCTAATGATAGATTTTGAGCTTTTTTTATAAAGGGTGATGAATGCATATGGAGGAGAATGGCAATATTTATTTATTGGTGAACTATATTATAGATAGTATTACAACTTTGGAGGCACTAAGAAGACAATATCCTAATCTAATTATTCTACGCATTACACCAGGTATTTATACTGTTCAGGTACCACAAGGGGCAGAAGCAGAATTTGAATCATTGCAGGAGAATTTAAGATACATTGATATTCCGTTACTTTATGGACTAAATGCCCAGCAGGCATTGGAGACATCTAATATTTCACAATTGCATAATTATCCTTATGGTGCACTTACGGGAAGTGGCATACTGATTGGTTTTGTAGATACAGGGATTGATTATACCAATACTTATTTCCAGAATGCGGATGGTACGAGTCGCATTGTTTCTATATGGGATCAAACGATACCAGGTAATCCGCCAGAAGAATTTGGTTATGGAAGTGTATATAATCAGGAGCAACTTAGTGCAGCATTAAAAAGTGAAAATCCTTTGAGTGTGGTACCAACAAGAGATACCAATGGACATGGCACCTTTTTGGCAGGAGTAGCAGCAGGAAATGATCAAAGTGGTGCAGATACTTTTGTAGGAGCAGCACCAGATGCTGGAATTATAATGGTAAAATTAAGACCTGCTAGCCAAAATATAAGGCAAACATATTTAATAAACGAAGATGTAGAAGCATATCAAACCAATGATATATTAACAGGGCTTCAATATATTATGAATACAGCAAGTGCGCTAAATAGACCACTAGTGATTTGTTTAGGATTTGGCTGTAATTTTGGGGCACATGATGGAACCAACACAATCGAACGTTATTTAGAGAATATGGGTGTGACCAATGGTGTGATTGTCGTATCAGCGGCAGGGAATGAAACGAATAGTGGACATCATTATAGAGGGCAGATTCAGGCAGGTCAAAGCCAAGATGTAGAAGTGAATGTGGGTGAAAATGAAAGTGGTTTTGTATTGTCCCTATATGCCAATATAGCTAGTCGTCTGTATATTTCGGTGAGGAGTCCATTAGGTCAGGTTATTAGTAGAATTCCAATTATAAATCAGCAAAATCAAAACTTTAAGTTTAATTTGGAACGTACGATTTTAGATGTAACGTACCTTTATACAGATCCTTTTACAGGAAGTGAACAAATTAGTATTAGGTTAACAGCGCCTACCCCTGGTATATGGACTTTAACCATATCTGCAGAAAATGCAATAGATGGGAATTTTAATATATGGCTTCCAAGAAGAGGGTTTATTAATGATACAACTTATTTTTTGCAGCCCGATCCATCAACTACAGTTCAAATTCCATCAACAGGAAAGCATCTCATTGTAGTAGGGGCTTATGATGCTACAGATGATAGTATTTATATAGAATCAGGGAGAGGACCAACCATAGATAATATTACTAAGCCAGATATTGTAGCACCAGGAGTTAATGTACAGGGACCACGAGTGGGTGGTGGCTTAACTAGTTTTACAGGAACGAGTACAGCCACGGCTATAACAGCAGGGGCATCTGCACTTTTATTGGAGTGGGCTATTGTTAATCAAAATTTACTAGAAATTAATACACGTATTGCAAGAGGTATTTTTATAAGAGGTGCCAGAAGACTTAATAGCATTACGTATCCTAATAATATAGAAGGATATGGTAGATTGGATTTGCAAAATAGTATCTCTACTTTATAGGAGGTTCTTATGCGTTATTTGGTTTCGATAAAAGAAAGTCGAAAACAAAAGATTTCCCCGTATTTGAAAAAACAACTGATAGCAGATTATGCAGTGATTGAGGTGGAAAATCAGCAAATAGACGGGGTAAAAGAACAAGTAGAAGTAATCGAGCCAGATTATGAGATGCAGTTGGGGCAAAATTTTTGGCATGATTTAGGTATTTTATCAGATGAAAAGGTACTTATTATTACAGTAGGAAAAGATTATTTATGCCAAGAAGTTCAATATACGTATGACTTAGTAACAAAGAAATGGCAACAGCAATCACCAAGAAGAAGTAAGGCTATTTGGTTACATGCTTACACAAAGAGGGAAATAATACACGCAAGTGATTGGCTGGAAGGAATAGAACAGTTTTATAAGCTTGCAGAGTTATTAAAATACCCGTTGGTAATCGTCCAAAATATAGAGAGTGTATTACCTTATTTTGGAGAAAACTCTTTGGCAACAATATGTGCGGTTCAATATATGAAAAGAACATCGTCTCTCATGTTTAGACAACATAGGAAGTGCAACTTATTACAAAATTCTTTAATAGATTCAGAAGTGGGATTTAAAATCATCGATACAAAAGCTTCATCTTATAAATTACAAGAAAATATATATGAATGGTTACAGAGTTTCGATGAAGGGAAGACAGAATTTAAAGATAAAAGTAAGCAGACTTTGTATCAAGATGTTTTTTACACACAAATTCCAAGTGAACAGAAAATTTATGTACCTATAGCTTATGAGGAAAGACCGCTAGGGGATTTAGAAATACATAAGGTTCCCATCGATTTACGTTATAGTATATTGTATGAAAAGCGTGCGTATTTAGATAAACATGCTCAAGAAATTCAAAGGAGCCTTTTTGGTCATTTAGAACAGCCTATTGCCACAAGAGTAACTTTAAAACGTGCACCACTAGAGACAATGGCTAAGCCATATCATGTAAGTTCGCAGGATGCCTATACAGGAAAAGGCGTATATATAGGCATTATTACAGATGAAGGGGTGGATTATACACATCCAGGATTAAGAAATACAGATGGAACAACACGTATTGCAAGTTATTGGATTCAGAAAGAGGCAGATGATGGAAAAGAATATACACAGCAGCAGCTAAATGAAGCAATCCATCATATTAAGCACATTCCAGAATTATCTGGGGTTCAGTCAGATAATGATACAACTGCTTTATTAGTGGCAGCAGGAGGAAAAAGTAGTGTGTATAAAGGAATGGCGTCAGAAACGCAATTTTTAGTTGCACACATACAAAAAGCACCCATTGCGTTACAAGGTATTTATGGAGGAGAAGTAAGTCAGCAAGCTGTCTTGTTAGCAGATATCGTTTTAGCAGTGGAAAAATTGATTCAAAAAGCTCGGTTAGATCATAAGCCACTTGTGATGATTATTCCTTATGAAACCCATTTGTTAGGTCAAAACGGTATAGGATTTTATGAAAACATACTCAATGAACTAGGCAAATTGCCAGGCTGTACTCTGATTACGTCAGTAGGAGAGGAAGGGGATAAGAAACATCATCAAACGTTGCTGCCTACTTATGAAGAAGGTGTTATGAGATTGAAGGTGCTAAAAGATGCTCAATATGTTGTAGGAGAGCTTCAATTTAGACATATACCTGAAAAAGATTTCCAAGAAAACATAGGGCTTAGGTGTATATCAGATCAAATCAATCAAAGTATTCCACTTGATGAACAGGGTACTTATTCATTGAAAAATAGTACCATCTATACCTCAGGTCTTAAAATGAATCATAGAAATGGTAATTATAGTATCCAATTTGGCATACGTCATCTGCCAAAAGGAAAGTGGGAATTAAAAGGATTTCCAAGAGTGGATTATCAGGATGCACAGATTGATTTATATTTGCAAGGAAAAAATCTTAATCCAAATGTTATATGTGATGAACCTAATGGATATGGAACAATCAATGGATTAGTAGCAATAGAAGGAATGATAGGCGTAGGCGGATATAATGAAAAAAATCATGTGGGACTCATTACATCTGGAAAGGGAGAAAAGAATGCCTATCCAGTGAAACCTTATTGTATGGTACGTGGGATAGAAAAATATACGGATAGCGTCAATAAAGAATATGAAATTGAGGGAAATATGGTAGGAGCAGCTTTAATGGCGGGCAAGGCAGCACTCTACTACGAAAAACAACAGAGGATAGAAACAATAACTTATGCGAATACATTAGAGATGAAACAATGGATTCTAAATACACTAAAAATGGAGGGAGATATAGCTTATCCAAATGAAAAATATGGATATGGTATTTTAAGCTTAGATGTATTGTGAAACGACACATTTTGCTTAAGTTAGGAGATGTCTATGATTATTAATAAAATGGCACCACTCTTGCAGTTGGCCCTTCAATATGAAACACTTTTAACCGATGAGTTAAAAGAAAGTTTTATAGTAGATAAGACTCAAAATTTATGGGAACTAGTTATGGAATATGAAGGAGATTTGGAACGATTAAGAACGGATTATGAACTAGAGGCGGTATACAATCTACAAGGTGGGTTTGCACAAATTATTTTAAGGAAGGATCAGATTGGTAATTTGTCAAATGACCCGTATGCTTTGAGACTTTCCTTGCCAACTGTCATGCAGTATATAGATATAGGTGTAGGTCAAATATGTGGAAGCAATCTAGAACAATCCATGGATGGAAATAGCCTAGATGGTGCAGGAGTCTTACTAGGCATCATTGATTCTGGGATTCGTTATAATCATCCGGATTTTATTACAGATGAAGGAACCACGCGTATTGCTTATCTATGGGATCAGACTATAGGAAATACAGACAATCAGATAGGAAGAGATGGGACGATTTATACAAGTGAGCAAATTAATGAAGCACTGAGAAACTCGGAAATAAATCAGCAAATTATGGTCGTGCCTTCTCAAGATACATTAGGACATGGAACAGCTTTAGCAGGGGTGGCAGCTGGTAATGGAAGAGGGAGTGCTAATAGACAAAATAGAGGGGTGGCACCTGGTTGTGAGATGGTCATTGTAAAAGTAGGCCATAGTGAGCGTAATTACCCTAGAGATATTGATATCATGCGAGGGATTGATTTTGTTATTGAAAAAGCCGTTGAATTAGAGCGACCAATGACGATTTTATTAGGTGTTGGGAGTAATTTAGAAGGGCATGATGGTTCAGCACCGTTAGAAAGATATATCACAAGACGATATGAAAATTGGTTGCTGAATTTCGTGGTAGGAACAGGGAATGAAGGGAATAAAAATACTCATACAAGTGGTAATTTGGTGACTGGTCAAAGTCAGTCTATTCAAATTTCAATAGAGGCACCCGAGCTTAGAGAATATGGGTGTTGTATCTGGAAAAAGTTTAGTGATGTGATGAGTTTGGTGATTCAAAGTCCCTCAGGAGAAGAGACGGATGAACTCAGTCTATTGACACCTAATAGAGCTTATTTATTTGATGAAGTGGCGGTGCTGATTAATTATTCAGCACCTATAACAAGCATTAATCAACAGGTGATTTATATTTTGTTTCAGGCACAAGGAGATACAGGTATTGGAAGTGGTTTATGGACTTTAACGCTTACAGGAACGGAGATTATTGAGGGGAATTATCATGTCTGGGGGACTATTTTAACAGAAAGACAAGCTAGTAGAGTACGTTTTTTAAGTCCCGATGTCAATCAAACCCTCACGATTCCATCTACAGCATATGCTATTACAAAGGTAGGAGCATATAATGGGAATACGATACAAGTTGCTAATTTTTCAGGTAGAGGATTTACAGCAGATGGGAGGGTGGCGCCAGATTTGGTAGCACCAGGTGTCAATATTACAGCGCCAGCTATTAGTGCAGAGACACTTTATACAACCATTACAGGAACAAGTGTAGCAGCAGCATTTGTAGCAGGTGCTTTTATATTACTTATGGAATATGGCGTTTATGTTCTAGATGATCCAAATTATTATGGAGAAGAATTACGTATTTATCTTTTGCGTACAGCTCAAAGACCAAGTAGCTTTGCGCCATATCCTAATAGCAGTTGGGGATATGGACTTATTTGTATTAGGGCTGCATTAACTTATATGAAGGAAATGGCAGAAAATAGTGATGGTAGGGGGTAAGCTAGAAGATGGAAAATAAGACAGATGCTAGTTTAGCCATATTAAGTATTGTACCAGAAACAGATATACAACAATCAGAAGAATACTTAGCCCTTTTGGGTTTTGGGCAACCAGGAAACTGGGATGTGATTGTAAAATTTAATGGAGATATAGAAGCAGTAGCGGCTCAAGAGGGAGGGCAAGTACAAAGACTAAATGCGCAGTTTGCTGTCATTAATATATCTAGAGATCGTATTCGTAATTTATTAAACTATACACAGGTTGAATATATCGAAGTACCCAAGCGTATGGTATATGGTCAAAATAATATGGTAGCAAGTTGCATCACTAGTGTTCAAAATAACGCGCCTTATCGTTTGAGAGGAACAGGTGTTTTGCTAGGGATTATCGATTCAGGAATTAATTATTTTCATCCAGATTTTAGAAATGAAGATGGCACCACGCGTATTGCATATTTGTGGGATCAGACGATTTCTGGTAATCCACCAGAAGGTTTTTTAACAGGAACACAGTATACAAGAGCTCAGATAAATTCAGCCTTAAGTGCACCATCACAGCAGGAAGGATTGCAAATTGTACCATCAAGGGATAATAATGGCCATGGTACACATGTAGCAGGGATTGCAGGTGGGAATGGGAGAGGCTCTAATGATCAAATAATAGGAGCGGCACCTGATTCTGAGTTTATTATTGTCAAACTGGGGCAACCTGATTTTGAGGGGTTTGTAAGAAATGTAGAAATTATGTTGGCAGTAAGATATGTATTGGAGAAGGCACAAGAGTTAGATAGGCCAATAGCGATTAATATTAGTATAGGGATGAGTAATGGTCCACATGATGGTAATGCACTATTAGAACAGTTTTTAGGAGATGCAGCTTCTATTTGGAAAAATAATATTGTGGTGGGAACAGGAAATGAAGGGAATACCCGTAATCATATAGAAGGCACAGTTAATCAAGGTGAGACTAGTAGTTTTCAGTTTCAAATAGCACCTAATACAAGTCAATATAATTTGTCTCTATGGCATAATAATATTGATCAAATGGATATACAAGTAATAGATCCGAGTGGTAGACGAACCCCAGTCATTACTTATGCTGCTGGACCGGTGAGCTATAATCTACAAAATACAAGGGTTTATGCAACTTTTGCAGGCCCTTCTCCATTAAGTGGGGATATAGAATTTGCCCTTTATTTAACAGATAGCTCAGGACAAAATACACTTACTAGTGGATCATGGAGCGTGAATGTCATCGGACGAAATATTGTAGATGGGCGTTTTGATGCTTGGGGGCCTACGTCAGAATCTGGTGGAAGTAATAATTATTTTTTGGCACCTATTGCAGAAACTACCCTAACCACACCATCTACTTCTAGTTTAGTGACTTCTGTGGGCGCATATAATGATGTAACAGGGCAAATTGCACCCTTTTCAGGTAGAGGATTTGGAAGGAATAATATGGTGATTAAGCCGGATTTGGTAGCTCCAGGTGTACAGATCTCTGCGGCTAGTCATACGAGTAATGGATATCGTACGCTTAGTGGTACCAGTATGGCAACACCTCATGTTACAGGTGGGATTGCCCTTCTGATGCAATGGGGTATTGTTCAAAATAATAATCCATTTTTGTATGGAGAAAATTTAAAAACCTATTTAATTCGTGGCGCAACAAGAGATGAGAACATTACCTATCCAAGTCCGTTATGGGGCTATGGAAAATTGTGCATTGAACGCAGCTTGGATTTGCTAAGACAACAGCTTATTTTATAGAAGAGATATTCACATAATAGGTACAAAAATAGCAGGGATTTCGTTTTCCCTGCTATTTTTATGTGTAAACTAAGGAAGTTTAGATTAACCCAATTCAGCCAATTTAGTCACGGCCACATAGATTCGAGAAATTTGATACCAAGTGGATTTACCAACGATGCCATCAGACGTGAGATTAAAAATATTTTGGAAGGTACGAACAGCTTCAGCAGTAGCTTCATCATAATTTCCAGTAACAGCGACTTTTGGAATGAGTGGATAGTTATTAGAAATACGATTGAGTTGTGTTTGAATGGTGCGAACAGCAGAGCCACTAGAGCCAATAGTCAGTGGTGAACCTGGATAAGATTCAGGGTTACCCTCCACTTCAGGTGCAGTATCTAAAGTAATATCTCCGTAGAAGTAGCGTAGTATTTCTTCAGCTGAATAGCCTTGATCACCAAGAGATTTGCTACCCCATTGTGTCATCCAGTTCGGACAAGAAGATTTTTGACCATCACAATATTGAGAAAGAAGCGGTTGGGTGACATTGGGACGTTTGATATACGTATCAAATACATCAGCAGTAATATTTACAATACTATCAAAAAGATTACGGCCATAGAAGAAAGCATGATCGTATGCGGTAGAGTTAGTAATGGTAAAAGATTTACCTTGGTTGCGATACCATTCTGTGTATACACGATTTAATGTAAAAGAAACAATAGCAATGATATTGGCACGAATTGTTTCGGTTGGCCAAGTAGGATAGATTTCGGAACTTGCTACATTGGCAATATAATCTGTGAAAGGAACGGTATAATTAGGAGCACTATTATCATTTGGAGAACCAGTATGCACAATGATAATTTCGGGTACAATAACGCTATCTAAAACAATAAAACCAGAACCGGGTGTAATAGCTTTAATGGGTGCCTCAGGAATTTTTTCAGGATAATCACCATAGAGTGTTGCAGGACCAATCACAATATTTTCAAAGAGTTGTCTGCTCAATAAACTACCTCTTGCCCCTGTAGTATTTGGTGTAGTGCTATTATTGGTAGGTTGCAAGGTAATAGGTTGAATAGAGCGTGTATTTGCAAAAATTTGCGTACCATCCACAACAGCATCCACGTAATTAGGAGAAGAGGTCTCTACCCGATAAGTGGAATAAGGCATTTGTGTATTAGTTTGGTCTAAGCTTAATTCAACAGGAGGTGCTTCTAGAACGATGTCTTCAGTTTGCCCAACAGAGTTGGTTGTGAGCTGAGATAGAATTGTAGATTCACCGGTGGGAGAAATTCCTTTAATTGTAACATTAATACCTTCTAGAGGTTGAAGTGGGCCTTCAGTTTGAGACGAAGAAATCTGAACGGATAAAGAACCAAAGTTTTGCCGAGACATGGTAGGGGGGATTGGGGTATAAGACATATAAATTCCTCCTATAGTATTACATAAAAAGCTATCTATATTTTATGAGATGAAGTATTGAAGTAGAACAAAAACACAATATTACAATTCTTAAAACATAGATAAAGATAAAAAAGCACATACTACAAGCAAAACCATACTACAAATAAACTCAGACTAAAAATATAAAAGGAGAAAAGTCATGAATCAAAAAAAGATTGTATGGAGCGTTTTGTTTGTTTTATTGTGCTGTATAACGCCGATTCAAGCTAAAGTACAAGGATTCAAAGAGGTAAGTAAAAAGCGTTATGGTGAAGATATTTGGCATACTTACCAACACGCTCAAAGTGGCTTAGAAGTGATTTGGATTGAAAATGAGGATGTCAATAAAGCTTTTACAATAGGGGTCAAGACACCTACAATAGATGATACAGGAGTGAATCATATTATAGAACATACCCTATTTACAGGGTCTAATCAGTATCCATCTCCAAGTGTTTTTTTTGATGCAAGCGAAGCCTATCCAAGTACGTATATGAACGCACTTACAAGTGGTGATATGACTATTTTTCCTTTTTCAACGCCTTATTTACCATGCTATAACGCTTTAAGAGATATTTATTTAGATGCAGTCTTTGCCCCTAATTTATTAAATCAACCTTATGGTTTTTATGAAGAAGGATTCCATAGCGTACCGGAAGAAGGACGTTGTGGAGGAGTTGTTTATAATGAAATGAAGGGAGCCTATAGTAGTATTGACCGTGCAGTTTATAGAACAATTAGACGTGCGATCTATAAAGAGAGTCACTATGCCTATGATAGTGGAGGGGAACCAAATGCCATTCCCACACTCACCTATGAGCAATTTGTAGACACATATAAACGTTATTATTACCCAGGAAATATGAAAATTATTATTTATGGAGATTTACCGATTAAGGAGACCTTGCAAAGTATTTTGCCTTATGTAGAGGGAAAAGAGAGACAAGTAGGTGTTGATTTAAGTGTGTCTCAGATTAATCCAATGCAAAATGAGTCTTATGAGGTGCTACCAACACAAGATAAAGCTTGCATTGTTAAGACGTTTGTATTAGAAAATCCAGTTACAGTTGAGGCCTTGCAGCAATTGGATTTATGGATGAGTGCCTATATGATGAGTCCACAGACTTATTTTCAAAATGAGCTAGGGCAGTTAGGGATGCATGTTAAATGGCTTAAAGATGATGATGTACCGTATCCTATTTATACACTAGTGGTAACAGATGTACCAATTAACCAAGTAGATGAGTACTCAAAGAAGATAGATAGCATACTTGAAGAGTTGCCCCAAAAGATTAGAAAAAATGTTTTTTTAGAACAAGATATTTTAAAAGAAGCCAAGTGGATTTCTGCCAAACAAGAAAATAGTAATAATAAGGGTGTTACCATTGCGCAAAGTATTTTAGATGGTTGGGCTCATGATAGAGCAGAAAATCAATATTATCTTCTGAAAGAAAATCTAGAAAAAATGGATTCTATGAATCAATCGATTAGTCGATTACTATTTGAGGATGCAAAGAGGTATACATTTAATTTGCTGCCTGGGCGTTATGAGCTTGCCAATCCACAAGAATTATCACCTATTGGGGAGGCAAAGTGGACTGAGATTTATAAGGAAATTCAAAAATGGCAAAATCAAGAAGGTGATTTACAACCAGTAGCATTAGACCAGTTGGTGATTGAACCTAAAGTAATTCCAAGTATTACAAAACAAAATCAATATTGGGAAATGGAAAGTAGAGTCGAGACTAAGTTAGCAAGGTCTACTCTATATTTAAATACCAGTCATATTGAACAAAAAGACTTGTTTTATTTGTATTTATACAGTTATTTATTTGAAGAGAGTGCCAAGGATATTACACCGTTTAGTGGATCCATCCTCACTCAGTGTACTGCCTATCCACTAAAAGATGGGTATTGGCCTTGTTTTAAACTGACGATTACAACTACAGCAGATGAAAGAGAACATGGTGTGTTGTTTAACCAAGCAAGACAATACTTAAATAGTAGACCAGATGCTTGGTATAGACAAAAGCTTATAGAACTTACGTTGGGGATGAAAGGAAGTAGTAAAAGTAATGCTTTATCTACGTTGTCTCAACTTGCATTAGGTAGTCAAGATGAAAGAGGCGCTTATCTTTATCAACAAGGTTATCCATTTTATTGTTTTTGTCAGAATCTGTTACAGGTGAAACATAATACTTGGATTCAGCATATCAAGCAGATGGATGAAGCGTTGTATCATAAAGGGGGGACGATTCTTGCCACAGCTGTTCCTAAAAAAGGAGAAAATGTTTATGCCAAGAGCTGGAAGAGTATTTTAGAATCCTTTCCAAATCAACCGAATTTAAAAGCAAATTATCAATTTGAAATTCCAGAAGGCACATATATTATCTACAATGAGGCAGATGTAGATTTTTGTTATAAGAATCTATTTAGTCCAGAAGGAATAGATGGTAGTGATTATTTATTAGCAGCCTATTTAACCAAGAACTATTTTAATCCTAAAATTAGAGTAAAAATGGGGGCATATGGAGCAGGTTGCCAGGTATATGATTTACAGACAATAGGGATTTATACGTATCGTGATCCAGACTATAGGAGTTCGCTTCCGATTATAGAAGAGAGTATCTGTTATTTAAAACAAGAGATTAAAGAAAAAGATTTAAATTTAAGTAAGGCAGAGGCAATGAGTAAGGTTCATGGACAATATAAATTATTGGGAACACCTTTAGAACAAAGTGGCATTATGGAACATTTAATCTTGTGGGGGAAATCGCCAAAAGAAATTATTAAATTGCAAAAGGAAATTATTTTATCAACGCCACAATCCATTGCAAATAAAAGTGAAACGTATGAAAAAACAGTAAATAGCGGGAAAACTGCTATTATGACCAAAAAAGGTTATACGGCTAAACAAAATTTTACAATTTACAAATATTAAACGTAATAATAAACTGGATAAATATTGACATATTCCTTATCCACCTATACAATAAATGTGTATTGTTAAATTTTTGATTTAAAGAGCCAACTTAATATAAAGCATAACTTTCATATGAAGAGCATCTTTAAATATACAAAGTGGAAAGGAGTCATTATAATGATTTATTCACATGAAGTAGAACAAATGTGCCCTATCGCTAAAGGACCAAACCATGGTCCAGCACCAATTCCAACAGAAGGAAAATGGGTACAAGCAAGAGAAATTAAAGATATTAGCGGTCTTACACACGGTATTGGTTGGTGTGCACCACAACAAGGTGCTTGTAAACTAACACTTAACGTTAAAGATGGTATCATCGAAGAAGCGTTAGTAGAAACAATCGGATGTTCTGGTATGACACACTCTGCAGCTATGGCAGCAGAAATCTTAACAGGTAAAACAATCCTTGAAGCACTTAACACAGACTTAGTTTGTGATGCTATTAACACAGCGATGCGTGAGTTATTCTTACAAATCGTGTACGGAAGAACTCAAACTGCATTCTCAGAAGGTGGACTTCCTATCGGTGCTGGTCTTGAAGATCTTGGAAAAGGACTTCGTAGCCAAGTTGGTACAATGTACTCAACAAAAGCTAAAGGACCAAGATACCTTGAAATGGCTGAAGGTTATGTAACAAACATTGCCTTAGATGCTGATGACCAAATCATTGGATACAAATTCATCCACTTTGGTAAAATGATGGATTTCATCAAAAAAGGTATGAGTGCTGAAGAAGCAATTGAAAAAGCTACAGGTCAATACGGCAGATTTAATGATGCTGTTCGTACAGTTGACCCAAGACATGAATAGGGAGGTGCCGAAAAATGCCATTATTTGAGTCTTATGATAGAAGAATTAACCAAATCAATGCTGTTTGTGAAAAATACGGCATTAAAGATATTGAAGAAGCAAGAACACTTTGTCAAGAAAATGGATTTGATCCATATGAAATCGTTAAAGGAATTCAACCAATCGCTTTTGAAAATGCTGGTTGGGCTTACGTTTTAGGTGCTGCTATTGCACTTAAAAAAGGTTGCCACAAAGCAGCTGATGCAGCTAAAGCTATCGGTGAAGGTCTTCAAGCATTCTGTATTCCAGGTTCTGTTGCTGATGACCGTAAAGTAGGTTTAGGACACGGTAACTTAGGAGCTATGCTTCTTGACGAAAACACAAAATGTTTCGCATTCTTAGCTGGTCACGAAAGTTTCGCAGCTGCTGAAGGTGCTATCGGTATTGCACGTTCTGCAAACAAAGTACGTAAAGAAGATTTAAGAGTTATCTTAAATGGTCTTGGTAAAGATGCTGCTCAAATTATCTCTCGTATCAATGGTTTCACATATGTGCAAACACAATTTGACTACGCTACAGGTAAAGTAAACGTTGTTAAAGAGTTCAAATACTCTGATGGAGAAAGATCAAAAGTTCGTTGCTACGGTGCAGACGATGTTCGTGAAGGTGTTGCAATCATGCACCTTGAAGGTGTTGACGTATCTATCACAGGTAACTCAACAAACCCAACTCGTTTCCAACATCCAGTAGCTGGAACATACAAAAAAGAATGCATTGAAGAAGGTAAAAAATACTTCTCAGTAGCATCTGGTGGTGGTACAGGTCGTACACTTCACCCAGATAACATGGCAGCTGGTCCAGCTTCTTACGGTATGACAGATACTATGGGAAGAATGCACTCAGATGCACAATTCGCTGGATCTTCATCAGTTCCTGCTCACGTAGAAATGATGGGTCTTATTGGTGCTGGTAACAACCCAATGGTTGGTATGACTGTTGCAGTTGCAGTAGCAATCGAAGAAAACATGAACAAATAGTTCATGAACAAATAATTTGGGAATAGATAATTATTCTTTATGGAACCCCTTGAAATCATTGATTTCAAGGGGTTTTTAATTGGGTGCTTTAGCGTAATTAAACCCCTAGTTCTACTAGGGGTAAATAAAAAATACTTTAGTATATAAAACCTCCTAGTATAATAGAATGTGGGTTTGGCGACCGCATTACTATAAAAATACTAGGAGGGTTTTATCATGAAAAACGAAATAAAAACAACAGCTCATTCAACATATAGATGTCAGTATCATATTGTATTTGCTCCAAAATATAGGAGAAAAGTTATTTATAATGAATTAAGAGCTGATATAGGTCAAATACTACGCAAATTATGTAATGAAAAGAAAGTGGAATTAATAGAAGCTGAAGCATGTCCAGATCACATCCACATGTTAGTAAGTATTCCACCTTATTTAAGCGTAGCACAGTTTATGGGGTTTATCAAGAGCAAGAGTGCATTAATGATATTTGATAGACATGCAAATTTAAAATATAAATATGGAAAAAGAAGTTTTTGGGCAAGGGGGTATTATGCTGATACAGTAGGAAAGAATGAGAAAATGATAAGAGAATACATACAAAATCAGTTAGAAGAAGACTATATGTCAGATCAAATTTCATTAAAGGAATACATAGACCCGTTTACGGGTACCAAGAGAGAATAGGGCAAAAAATTAGACAACCACTTTAAGTGGTTGTCTGTGATAATGATGCCATGCCAAATTTCAATATTCCCTTTTAGGGAATCGGCAAGTATTACCCCCTTCTAGGGGGAGTTCAAACCACCAGTTCACTGGTGGTTTTGATTTGCAGATTTACTAAAGATCTAAGAAATAGCTAATGCTAAAGATATAAAAGAGATAACGTAAAAAATAAAAGAATACTAAATAAGTAGGTTTGAAAAGAAGATATAACTTACATAAATTTGAAATAGTGTAATATTTTATTGATATATAGTTGGATTAAGTGGTATAATTTAGAAAATTAAGTCAATAATAACATATGAAAGTAGACATCCGATATAAGAGAGAGTATTTAATTTGAGGATTGATAATCAGATGAAAAAAATTGGCGAATTGTTATATGAAGCAGGATATCTTACTAGAAATCAGCTTGATATGGGACTGGAAGAACAGCTTAAGACACAAAAGCGGCTAGGAGAAATACTGGTGGAAAAAGGTATTATAACGGAAGAGATACTTTTAGGAGCATTAGAATTTCAGTTAGGGATACCTTATATGAATCTTGAACAATACAATGTTGACATGAATCAAGCAGCAATTTTGCCTGAACATATTGCAAGACGTTATATAGCTAGTGTAGTAGGCATAGAGGCAGGGAAATTAATAGTTGCAATGAAAAATCCGATGGATATGATCGCTAGAGATGATATTGAGCGTAGTACAAAGTGTGAAATGCTCCCTAGGATTGCATCAGAGAAGAGTATTTGTAAATTAATGAATCAAACTTATGTCTCAACACAAACCAATAATATTATGGGACAAGTAGAGCGGCAGTTACAAGCAGAACAAAAGCAAGTAGTCTATGAAGAAGAAGGAATAGAAGATACAGAAGACAAGCCAGTTATTCAGTTTGTGAATAATATTTTACAACGTTGCATTTTAAAGCATGCTTCGGATGTTCATATTGAGCCGTTTGAAAAGGATATACGTATTCGGTATAGAATAGATGGTCAGTTATATGTGTTAGCAAGACCACCTAAAGAGCTGTTAGGAAGATTAACAACACGGCTCAAAATCTTATCTGGATTAAATATTGCAGAGAAGAGATTACCACAAGATGGACGTATATCTAAAAGGATAGCAGATCAGCAAGTAGATATGCGTATTAGTATTTTGCCAACAATTTATGGAGAAAAGACAGTCATTCGTTTTATGTATAAAACAGGTGAGGAGATAGATTTAGAGCATATAGGTTTTTATCCAAGTGATTATCAAAAAGTAATGAATATGCTAAAAAGTCCTCATGGTATTATTTTGCTTACAGGTCCAACAGGAAGTGGAAAGTCAACTACTTTAGCAGCTCTTTTAAAGGTGTTAAATCGTGATTATGTTAATATTATTACAGTTGAAGACCCTGTAGAAAATAGAATAGAAGGTATTAATCAAGTAGCGACTCATTCTAAAATTGGTTTAACCTTTGCAAATGTATTACGTTCTATTTTAAGACAAGATCCAGACATTATTATGATTGGTGAAATGAGAGATAGTGAAACAAGTACCATTGCCATGCGTGCAGCAATTACAGGACATCTTGTTTTAAGTACACTTCATACCAATGATGCAGTAAGTTCTATTCCGCGATTAATGGATATGGGTTCAGAACCTTATATGGTAGGTGCAGCAATCAAGGGTGTGATTTCACAGAGGCTTGTTAGGTGCTTGTGTCAGGCATGTAGGAAACCGCATATTGTTACAAAACAAGAAGCATCGTTATATAAAATACCTGTAGGAACCAAAATTTATGAGGCAAAAGGATGTGCCAGTTGCAATCATACAGGTTACAAAGGAAGAATGGCAGTACATGAAGTGCTTGAGGTTGACAATGAGTTGCAAGAAGTCATTGCCACAGGAAGGCAATCCAATGAAACTATAAAAGAAAAAGCTATTAAAAAAGGGATGCGTACTTTATGGGATAATGGCATAGAAAGTGTACTAAGCGGACAAACAACAATGACAGAAATATTTAAGATTACTTATGAGCAATGATTTGGTTAGAAGTATAGGGGGAAGGCATGAGTGTCTATTTATATTCAGCTATAGAAATATTGACTCAGAAGAAAATTAAAGGAGAAATGGAAAGCGAAAGTGAAGAAGGGGTTTGGCAGGCACTTGCAGAAAAAAATTTGTATCCCAAAAAAATTAGAGAAAAGAGGATTTTAGATCAAGAAATCATATTATTCAAACCTAAAGTAGAAATAAAACAAATCCATTTCTTTTGTAAGCAATTGATTGCATTAATACAAGCAGGGATTAGTGTGCCCAAAGCCTTAGAAATTTGTAAAGAACAAATACCTTATAAGATGTTAAAAAAATACTTAGATAGGATCAGTCAAGAAGTAAGTAGTGGTAAAACATTATCAGAAGCAATGAAAGCGCAAAAGGTTTTCCCTGATTTATTAGTTAATCTTATTGCATGTGGCGAAAGTTCAGGTAAATTAGATGAGGTAATAAACCATGCAATAGAACATTTAGGTTATCAACTAGAAATTCAAAAAAAGGTAAAAAAAGCATTATTTTATCCTACAGTGGTAATGGCTTTTGTTTTGGTGGTTGTTATAATTCTGATGGTAAAAGTTGTACCTGTTTATATAGGACTTTTAAATGAAACAGGAGCGTCATTACCATTAGCAACTAAGGTGGTCATCCAGATAAGCAATTTTTTAATAGAATATGGCGGAGTATTATTTCTGGTCATAGTAGGAAGTGTTTTTACATTTTTGAAGATAAAAAGCAGACCGCCTATACATTGGATAGTTGATCGAATGAAAATTAAGACACCTTTGGTGGGAAAAGTGATCAAACAAAGTTTATCAGCTACTTTTTCAAGTACAATGTCTATGTTGATTCAATCAGGTATTTCTATGATTCAGGCGATGGAGATGACAAAGAGTGTTTTAGGAAATGCAGTAGCTAAAAAAGAAATGGAAGAAGCAATAGCGTGTATTAGACAAGGAGAAAGCTTGATGGATGCACTGAGCAAGAGTATGATTTTTTCATCTATTTTGTTAAATATGATTGGAATAGGAGAAGAGAGTGGGACTTTAGATGAAGTGCTAAATCATATGGGTATTTATTTTAAGGGCGAGGTAGAGCGTATAGTAGACAACCTTACGATGCTTATAGAGCCTATAATGATTGTGATTGTAGCAATGATTATAGGAGGCATTATGGCAGCGATTATGTTACCAACATTCTCAGCAGCTATGGCGGCAATGTAGATGGGGTATTCAAATAATGAAGGAATGAAGCTTATGAGCAAGATAAGAGACAATGAAAAAGGATTTACAATTATTGAGTTAATTATAGTAGTTGCCATTATGGGGATTATAGGGGCATTATTAGTACCTTCCTATGGAACTATATCAGCTAAGGCGAGACTTACAACGGATATTTCAACAATAAAGACACTTAAAAGAACCGTAGATTCCTATAGGGCTGAAAAGGGAAGAAATCCAAGTAGTGAAACATTTGATGACTTGATTAAAGAATTAAAAAAAGCAGGCTATTTGGATTCGCAGGTGAGTTTACAAACAGATGGAAATATTATTACGCAGTATACAGAAGGTATGATTAAACTTGATACACAGGCATTAGATAAAAATGTGTATGAAAAAGCCTATAATCAATTAGATTCTACGACACAAACAGATTGGTGTAATGGTGTGCCAAAAGGAACAAAGAGTAGGGCAGAAGATTCAACCACATAAATAAGCATGTTGCGATGGATAGAAGAATTTGGCTAAAAGAAAAACTTGTTAAGAGAAGGAGAATGGAGGTTATGCTACAAATGATTGGTGTAGTGTGGCTAGGAGTAGTTATTGGAAGTTTTCTCAATGTATGCATTGATCGTATACCAGTAGGTCAAAGCATTATTTTTCCTAGATCGCATTGCATGAAGTGTGGTCATACGTTAGGTGTACTAGAATTAATTCCAGTTGTAAGTTATTTGGGATTAAGAGGACGGTGTAAACATTGTCATAGTCATATTCCCTTAAGGTCTATATGGATTGAAATTATAACAGGGCTATGTTTTGGAGGCGTTTATTATTTGTATGGCTTTACTATAAAAGCATTAATGGTAAGCGTTTTGCTGGCTTGTTTAATTATATTAGCGGTAGTAGATTGGCAGTATATGCTATTACCAACTGCTGTAATCTATACTGGATTAGGGGGTGGAATCATTTTATATTTTTTACAAGCAGTGATGACTAATCAATGGATTGGATTATGGCAAGCAGCCATTGAAGGGATAATTGGATATAACCTGTTTATGTTTCTGTATTATGTAAGTAAGTGGGTATTAAAAAAAGAAGCATTAGGTTATGGTGATGTAAGACTGATGGGATTGATAGGATTTTTTGTAGGAATAGAGTATATATCACTTATTTTGCTAATTGCAGGCATTTTGGGTGGGATATATGGTGTGATTTTATTGATCAGGAGAGGAAAGAGTGAAAGCTATCCCCTAGGACCATTTTTAAGTATTGGAGCTGGGATAGTTATATTTTGGGGAGAACCAATTATGATTTGGTATTTGAGAAACTTTTACTAAAAATAGATTCAAATATAGGATGGCTCATAAATAGGAAAAAGATAGAATCAAAATATAAAAGAGATTGTTGAGTAGGGGAATATGAAAAAAGCTAATGGGTTTACATTACTAGAAATGTGCTTGTGTTTCATATTATTTGCTATTTTTATAGAGTGGGTAGGAACGTATTATGTGCATGTATCCAATAATAGTAAAATACTGCATGAGCAAATTGAATTAATGAATGAGAGTGACAATATAGAAGCCTTTTTACATGAAAGTATACGAAATGCCACACAACTACGAATCATTACAGAGGGAGCTATTATTGAATCATCACATAAGGAGGATGTTATATCGGGTGAATTGGTGAAGATGGAGTTTATTAGGGCAACAAATAAAAAAGAAACATCAAATGATGAAGTGTGTTGTGTTGAAATATCTAATAATGTTAGAGCAACAGAGGCAAAAGGAAAACATAATTTAATCTATAAAGTAGAGGGAAAAGGTGGGCATAAGGTTATTTCAGACCAAGTTGAAACTATAAAAGTAACAAGTTATGCAAATTCTAATATTGTAACTTTTGAATGCACACTTCACAAGGAAGGGGAAACAAATTCTAGATTAATCTATAAAAAAGTTTTTTCTGAGTCATTAGATTATAAAGGGCATATCACAACGTAGAGTAAATAAGGGGATGAAGAAATGAACACTAGAATACTGGGGATAGAAATTGGAACTGCAATGATTAAGATAGTAGAGGTTTCTAAGTATAGAGGAAAATTAATGGTACAAAAATATTCATTGATTGAGACACCAGGGCAGTGTATTTGTAATGGAATTATAAGCAAGATAGGACCTATACAAGAGATTATAGCCAATGAGCTAAAAAAGCAAAAATACCATGCGCACAAAGTGATTGTTGTTATACAAAGCAAAGAAGTTATTGTAAGACATGTTTTAGTAAATCACCAGTCAGAAAAAATAATACGCCAGATATTAGCCATCAAGATGGAAGAATTTTTGCCTATTAATAGAAAAGAATATCAAGTGGATTTTAAAGTGATTGCTCAAATAAAGGACGATGAAAATATAAAAAGTAAAATACGTTTAGTTGCAGCGCCTAATAAGCTAGTATTGCCTATTGTAGAATTAATGAAAAATCTAAAGCTAAAACTTATTGGGATTACGGCAGCATCTGAAGGGATAGAAAATATAATAAGGCAGGAGCAAGAGCAAAGGGAAAATCAGCTTGATCAGGTGATGATTTTGGATATTGGTGGCTATTCAACGGCATTAACGATGTTAGATAAGGATGGGGAGCTTTATACACATATCATAGACTATGGAATGGCACACACTTGGCAGTTGATAGAATCTATAGGTTATTCAAAAGAAGAAGTAACAGAAGAAATTTTACTTAGGGGCATACTGCCACAAGTGGAGTATCATATTTTATCAGCTATTGAAAGTATTTTAAGATTTTATAATACCAAGCATCAAATGAGACAGATGGATAAGATTTATTTAATTGGAGGCGGAGCAGAAATCAAAGGATTAAGAAGTTATATACGGGATGCTTTAAATGTTCCGACAGAAAAAATGAATCAACTTGAAACGGTTATGATTGCACCAGGGGTTCAATTTGAAACCAATATAAGATTTTTTGTCAATATACTAGGTGGCATAAGTGCGTTATAGGAGGCAAATAATAGTGGGTAAAAAGAAAATTAATTTATTACCTGAATCATACATAAGTCTTCAAAAAAAGAAACATAGGCAATTAATGATTTTTGGAATGATTGTATTGGAAAGCTTATGGTTTATAGGAAAGATAGTTATACAACCCAAAATAGATATCAAGAGAGCAAGTATGCTTTTAGATGAAATTTCAATGCAATTAGCAAATGATTGTTTCAAAGAAGTCTATGAAAAAGGTCATTTATTAGAGCAAGAGTGCGAAGAGGTAGATAGATGGAATAATGTATATCAGCAGCTTGAAGAAACAGAGTTTATTAGTAAGCAGTTATTGGATAGTCTGTTTGCAGTTGTACCAAAAGGTGTTTTCTTAAAAAAGTTACAGATTAAAAAAGAAGATCAAATGATTATATTAGAAGGGACGGCTCAAGAAGTCATACAAATCATGAATTATTGTACCATAATAGAAGGTATATTTGGTTATGGTACAGTGAAAGAAACGTTTGAAATGAATCAAGATAAAATAAACTACACCTATTTTATAGAGATTAGTGTTCCTCAAGAAGAGATATTAGAAGAAACTAACGAGGAAGAAGAGGAAGAATCAGGGAGTGATCATGGGTGAGTTTTATAAAAGATAAAATAGGTCTCATAGGTCTTATGATGGTTTTAATCATACAAAGTGGTTATGTGATGGTAATCTATTTTAGAGAGCAAGCAATCTTCTTGGAAATTCAAAAGGAGATTAAATTGGCTGAAATAAGAAGAGAAGAAGCGGAAGAGCATCTTAATGAGCGCTCTCAGATAGAAGAAGAATTAGAGAACGTGCTGAGCCAAAAACAAATGTTGTGTAATCAATTACCTTCTTGTACAGCAGTTTCTAAAAATACAGTAGAATTATTACGTTATATGGAATTAAATGACTTTAAAGAGATTGGGTGCAGGTCATTAGATGTAGGGTATGAGATGGAGGGAGATATTTGGTGTTATACATATGAATTAACTTTTGTGGCAACATTTGAAGAGGTTGCAAGTTTTGTGGATAATCTGAATCAGTCCTATCAGTTAATAAAAATAGAGCACTTAATATTGGATAATGCGGTTCAAGATTTGACAAATGAAGAGAATCAAATTTATTTAGCATGCTATCAAGACGATTTTTCACAAATTGTAAGAACGACTATGGAAATCATCATGTATGGGCGTAATGATGATACTCAGAAAGGAGAAATTTATCAACCTGATTTGCAAATAGAGCCACGTACAGAAAGTATGTTTGCTTGGGCGCAATCTAAAAATAAACGATTTGATTCAGATTTAAATAGCAAGCAATCTATAGAAGATGAAGAAAATTTATTACAAAGTAAAAATGAAAAGAAAGAGAACCTAGATGGGAAATTTACACTCTGTATAGGCGATGGTATGACATCGGGAGATACTTATAAACTAGATGGTCCTGGCAATGAGGAAGGGGATTACATCGGTTTGATGACAGATAAGGATACAAAAGTCATAATAGAAGTTTATCAGGATTATTATAAGATGACTATAGAAGATACGGAAGGAATGAAAGAGGAGACAGCGGTAAATATAGGAGTAGAAAGCCCAAGTTTGGAGATTATTTCGATGATGAGAATCATAGAGGGAAAGGCTCCCAATGTTCAAGTTTATGTACATAATCATACAATGCAGATGATGAAAATTGTTTTGATAGGAAGTTTGTTAGAACAAATTGAGGTATTGAATGAGCAGGGAGAATGTCTTGATAGAGGTACAACAAAAGGAAATCTTAAATTTATAGAATGAAGGTAATTGGTTATTATGAAAAACGATAAAGGGAGTGACGGCGGATTTACTTATTTTGAAATCATTATATGTTTGTGTATTGTTGCTTTGGTAGTAGGCCCATTAAGCGATTCGTTTTTGACAATCGTTAAGACGAAAATAGCAGCAGAAAGAATACAGGAAGTGACAAACTGTACAGAAAGTTTATTATTAGCGATCAAGGAAAAAATAACCCACGATATTGTAAGAAAGTATAGTACTGAAAGTGAACAAATTCCTATAAATGATTGGGCAGTAGCTAAAAAGGAGACACTTAGTAATTTCTTTAAAGAAGTGTTAGAGGAAAATGCAATAGAGAAAAGATTTCATACCAATCAATATGCTTATGAGATTGCTTTGTGGCATATAGAAGAGCTTGAGTTTGTGGAGGATGTCTTTACCGTAAACGCTCAAACTTTGGAAAAGGCAATAAAGTTTTATACTGACCAACAAAGCATTTATCAATTTGATCATGACTTTTATGGCAAGTTAGAAAGCCCTATTACCTTTAAGATAACAGATGACATGTTGCAGCGCTTTGTAAGGTGCACAAATGTATATAATCTATATGATTGTGAAGAAAAGATTATAGATATCAATAAGATTACATTCACAAGTCAAGATGAGGGTGAAAGAGTAGATTCTGATATCCAGTGGGATGAAGAAACTGTGATTGAATCACAAGGAAAGGTGTGTGGCTCTCAATATAGAATAACATATGAAGGAGAGCAGGTGGTCAATCCAAGTCAGTATACCAGTGTAATTCAAGTGGATTTAAGTCCATTATTACAAAGAGAGGCGGAAAAACTTTTTACTGAATATGATAGAAATAATAACAAAAGTAATATCAATACTAATAGGAGTAATTATAGTAAGAATTATGAAAGTAGCTATACATTAAAGTTTGTTAATACAACGGCATTTAATCAAGTCATATGGATTCAATCCAATTTAGATGAAAATAATGTACCAGGTCAAATGTTTGATAGTGGATTCCATGTGATGGCACAAGATGAAGGAAGAGGGAAAAGTACAATTTGCTTTGGAAATCCAGAAATAATGAGTGAAAATTATTTAATTGTTATTATAGTAAGAGACAAAAATCCGATTCATGGGGAAAAGGGTAAAGTCATTAAGAAAATGATAGATTTATATAGTTATCATAGTAGTGTATAGAGCTAAGGAGGCAAAAGGTGTTAAGGGGAATAGGAAATAGGCAATCTAATCAAAGAGGTAGTACGATACTCATTACAACTATTATCTTATTAATCATTAGTTTGATGATTGCAATGAGTAGCACCCTATCAAGCATGGCCTTTGACTTAGCAATTTTAAAAAGAAACACGAGCAATACCTATTATTTAGCCAAATCAGCTATTGAGAAACAAGTCGATACCATGAATCAAGCATTAGAGAGAAAATTATCTCAAATAATAGAAGAAGAGATTTCACCGCATTATATTGAAAGTATGGTGGCAAAAGATATTAGACAGAGTACAGTGGTGCATGATATTAGTCAGCATATTTTAATGGCGAATGATGATTTAAAAGGCCTTCTGCAAACGGCTGTTTGCAATTATTTAAAAGAAAGTTATGTGGGAGCAGATAAAATCATAACATACAAAGTACAAAGCGATCGACCAGTAAGTCAAGCTGTGACAAAAATTAAGATAGAAGTAATTCAGGAAAATGGCTCTAATAAGATGCTAGATGAAAATCAATTTAAACTTATTGCAACGGCTAAGACAATGAAAGGGTCTCAAATTTATGATGAGCAAGTGGTAGAGGCGATTTTAAAACTTACTATGCCAGAGAATATAGAAAATCAAATTCATGAAAGTTATGAGTGGGCTAATGGTGTACCAGATATTTTAAATAGTGCTTTGTTAGCCTATTCGGATATATGGGTAAGTGGAAAAGGGAAACTTGTTGTAAAAACAGATGACCCAGAAGAAGATACTGGGGATGTAAGAGTAGGAGGAAGGCCTAATATTGAAGAGATAAGAAATGAGGATCGTGTGATTTATCCTGAAGTAGACCAAACAGGAGGTGTTATTGCGACTAATGGGGGACAGATTGAGGTGGAAAAGAATGTATATTGTACGCGGAATATCGTAGCCGCAAATGGATGGGGAGATAATCAGTATAATGCACATACGCACATTACAATTGGCGAGGATGCAATTGCACATACCATAGGCATTGTAGATGATTTTTATGAAACAGGAAAAAATCAAAAACCTTATAAGGAAGAGAACCAAGCAAAAAATATAAAAATAAATATTGGTCAAAATGCTATGGTAGATAACGATGTACTCATTGAAAGATGGGTAAATGCTGGAGGAATTCATATTAAGAAAACGTTGTTTGGGGTAGGTGGTGGTATAGGAGAAATAACAAATCCTAATCAAAGTAGTGGTGTTTTCTCACAAGGACCAAAATGTTTGATTGAGGCAGGTCGCATGTATGTTGCAGGACAACCCTTTATTTGTTTAGATGGAAAAAAGCCTATGCGTTTATGGGAAAGCATAGGGGAACCTTTTGGTGGGGTAACTTCTTGGGAGGGGTATCAAACAGGAGAAGATTGTGAGGCGAATGCCTCTTATTTAGAGTCTGATTCACCATTTATCACAATGATTGCAGCAGATAAAATTAAAACAAATTTTAAGTATTCATATGCCATAGGAAGAGTATCAGGACAAGATTCCGGTCAGAATGATGTTCAAAAGGTAGGGCAAGTGTGTAAGTGGTCAGGGTTTGCCAATAATGACTTGGCTGCCTGGGGCGTTTTTTTCATGCGTGCCGGTTCAAACCATCGTCAAATAGATGAGTTAATGGATGGATCAATAGATAGGGAATATAAAGATAAGGTAAATACCGTTTTAGCAGGTTCAGCTCATGAAAATTTGTCAGGAAAGGGTATATGGTCTAGTAGGAATTTAGGTGTTGTGCGAGATGCCACTTATGAAGGAATTAAAGGTTATATGACACTGATGCGTGCTTTGTTTTATGATCAGAGCACAGATGGTTTATTAAATGAAAATAGCTTTATAGATGTCATAGACTTATCTAAAATAAGCGTTGATGAAAATAAATGGAGCTATGCAACACCTATAGAATTAGGAAAAACAGAAATTGCCTTAAAGGACTATTATGTAAAAGCAAATGGTACAATCTTTCCATATCCCACGATTATCATTAATAAAGATAAAAACAAAACACTTAAGGTTACAGCAGAAAAAGGAAAAAATTTATTGAATGGATGGATTATTAGTGCAGGACCTGTGGAACTAGGACGTGATGTAAAGATTTGTGGTGGCATTATAGTTGGTGGACCAGAGGAAAAGGGGGCACTTAATGAGAGAAGCGAAATCTTTGAAGGTAAAAGAGCAGGTGTATTGGTGAAAGAAGGTGAGGTGGAAATAATACACAATGCACAAGTGTTTTTGGATGTGCAAGTACAAAATCATAAATTATATCGTGAGCTATTAGATGCGCTGCAACTTACAAATCACACAAAATGTGAGCTGGAAGAGATTATAGCACCACAAAATATTTATACGAAATCTGCATTAAAATATAGTAAGGCATCTATTCTAGAAATAAACACAGGAAATATATCTATTCAAATTGAATCATTGAAACGGAATAGGGAGAAGGTGTAAGAGATGAAAAGGGGGAAATATTTATTCTTACTGGTTTATGTGTTGGTTTTAGTAGGTTGCTCTAAGGAGCAGGTATTACCAGATGTAGATGAAGAAATAAAATTAGAAACTTGTATGACAACAGCTTATAGCAATGAACAGGAAAAAACATATCAATTTGAAGCAGAGGATTTTGAGCCTGTTCTGATACAATACTTTTCATTTACAGATAGCGAACTTTTAAAATTGAATCAAATGAGAAGTGAAGTAGATGAGGATTACTGGAACAACCTAAGTCAAAACTATAGTTTGCTTATTAAGAAAAAATTAGGCTCCTATTTAGCACCAGAGCTCATTAGAAAAATAGAAAAGCAATACCTATATGATAAGCTCAATATGCCCAAATGGATTAAGTTAAATGAGTATATTATAAGTGGACATGCTGTGGTAGAGGGGATAAAAATTCAATCCATACAAGATTTAGGGGATGAAATGCTTTATGAAATAGCTGTAATCACAACCAATGGATGTTATTTGGAGTCTGCTTTTTATGAAAAGTATAGATGGAATGAAACAATCAATTATTGGGAAGAGAAAGTAGAAAAAAATCATCAAAAAGATGACGCGAGTTTATTAGAAGAAAAGGATGAAGTAAAGCTAGAGCAAATCCTTTGTATTGCAGTGAAAAAACAAAAGAAATTTCAAATCACACGAATGAATAATAGAGCGTTATGGGGTGTGGATACAAAATATAAGGCACATTGGTTAGATACACAATATATTACACGCCTACCGTATAAGCAGCAAATAACAAATCAGGAAAAAGCAACACTTAATAAGGTATTTGAGTATATAATGGGTTCCTATAAAGAGGATATGACTTATTATGAGAAGACTTATGATACAAGTAGTAAACTTTTTGCACAAATGTGGTATGATGCAGGGCTTATCAATGAAATATCCATTAATGAAGAAAATTATTTACAATATAATCCAAAGACGATTATGCCCTATAAAGATGATATTGTTCAATTAGAAATGATGCCGCAAGACATAGGCTACATTCCAAGTGCATATGGCACAAAGAATCATCCTAAATATATAGTGGTGATTCCGATGAAGGCTTTACGAAATAATCATCAAATAGTATATTATAACTATAAATATTTTGTAGGAATGGAAAAAGGAAAAGTTCATTCTATTCAATTTTTAGAGATGGAACCCATTAGAGGCACATGAAAAATACATGTCACAAAAAATAGAAACCAAGTAAGAGGAACAATTTCTTAAAAGGATAAAAAGTGGCAAAAGAAAGATATGAGGAGAAACATGATTAAAATATTATATCCAACAAAGGCAATTGACTCAATATTTGATTTGAATATTGAAACATTAAAAGCAGAAGGCGTGAAAGGGATTATTTTTGATATTGATAATACCTTAGTGCCTTATTATGTAGCAGAGCCTACAGAAGAAATTATTACTTTCTTTGAGGCGCTTCAAAAGACAGGTATTAAAATTACACTTGTATCTAATAATACAGAGGACCGTGTGATTAAATTTAATGAAAAGCTTAAAGTGTTAGCACTGCATAAAGCCCAAAAACCACTTACTAAAAATCTAAAAAAAGCATTAGATATGATGGGGTGTAAAAAGGAAGAAGCGATTATTGTAGGAGACCAAATTTTTACGGATGTTTATGGTGGCAACTGTACAGGGATTCGTACGTATCTTGTTTCGCCGATTAGTGATAAAGATGAATGGCAAACAAAAATTAAACGTGGCTTAGAGCGCCAAGTGATAAAAAGTTATAAAAAATGGCAAGCAAAACAAGCCTAAGACAAACAAGTCTTTAGGTTTGTTTTTTTATAAAATGGAATGAAAAAAAGAAAAGTGGTCTATCCTTTATAAAAAACAGGAGTAGAGAGATGAAACTGGAGAAAGGCTATACATTGATAGAAATGGTCATTGTTCTATTATTAATAGGAATTGTAGGATCGGGAATTGTGATATCCTATAAAGAGGCAAGTAGGGTAGCCTTGGAAACAACAGCTCATCAAATCGTTCAAGCAATTGAATATGCGAAACAGGCAGCAGCTATTTCAGGTCAACAGTATAATGTTTTAATTCTAGATGATCATGTATCTATAAGGAACGAGAGAGCAGATGCAACACATACAATATATCTCACTCAAAATCAAGAGTTAAAGGCACCCAATTTAAAGGATTATATGATTGTGTTTGCAGGAGATATTTCAACACACGATGCACAAACACTTAAGATTATAGATAAAAGTATTAAAAGACAAGCTAGAATTACAATAGATGTTGCAACAAGTAAAGTTAGGGTATATTATGAAAAAATATAAAAGAATAGAGGATATAAAAAACTGAGT
The DNA here is from genome assembly GCA_017941635.1 of Cellulosilyticum sp. Lineage (GTDB taxonomy): Bacteria > Bacillota > Clostridia > Lachnospirales > Cellulosilyticaceae > Cellulosilyticum. The sequence goes on along the minus strand of JAGAVZ010000107.1, from coordinate 11,786 downwards.
ATATAAAAAACTGAGTATAATCAGTGCAGTTTTAAATTTATTATTCAATATAGATAAAGAGGTGGGTGTATGAGGATTTGTTTAATTGGATTCATGGGAAGTGGCAAAACGACTATTGGGCGTTCATTAAGTGAACGATTAAATCTTCGTTGGATAGATCTGGATCAGTATATAGAAAAAAAATCCAATCAATCCATTAGTGATATTTTTGAAAAATATGGAGAAGCTTATTTTAGAAGGCTAGAACAAGGGGCTTTAAATGAACTATTGATTCAAGATGAACTTGTGATTTCAACAGGGGGTGGAATTATTACAACACCTGATAATAGAGTTGTTTTAAAGAATGAAATAAGTATCTATTTAGAGTATCCTTTTGAGACACTCTATGAAAGGATTGCAGGCGATTCAAATAGACCACTTGCAACTTCCTATGAATCACTTAAAGAGCGATTTACAAGTCGTTTAGACTTGTATGAACAATCAAGTCAGGTTAGAATAAATTGTCAAGAGAAAAGTGTAAATGAAATCACGCAGGAAATACTAACTTGTCTAGAGACAATATCTTAAAAGGTGGAAAATTATGAATAATCGTGTACAAAAATTACAAGTATATATCAAAGAAAATGGATTAGATGCAATGATTATTGGAAGTGAAGCGAATCGTATGTATCTAAGTGGTTTTACAGGATCTAATGCGATGTTACTCATTACATTAAATGAAACACCAGTCATCGTAACGGATTTCAGATACCTTGAGCAGGTAGCTAATCAATGTCCAGACTTTAAATGCGTAGACCAAAAGCAAAAAGGGTTATTAGGTGCTGTTTTAGCAGAAGCTGAGGCGATGAATTTAAAGAAAATTGGTTTTGAATCAGAACATGTCAGCTTTAGTACTTATGAAGAACTTCAAAAAGCAAATAGTATCACATGGGTACCTACAAAAGGTGTGATTGAGCGCTTTAGACAAATTAAAGAAGAAGCGGAGCTTGAGAAACTTGCCAAAGCTGAAAGTATTGGTGACTTAGCATTTAGAGCGATTGTACCTTTTATTGAAGCACGTTGGAAAGATGGGCTTACAGAAAATGAAGTGGCACTTGAGATTGAACGTGTGATGCGTCAAAATGGGGCAACAGCAACTTCTTTTAGTACAATTGTAGCTTCGGGAGCAAAATCTTCACTACCACATGCTGTGCCAGGTGACGAACCACTTAAAAAAGGTGACTTTGTCGTTATGGATTTTGGATGTGTTTATGAAGGATACTGCTCAGATATGACACGTACAGTCGTTATTGGTGAAGCAAGTGAAAAACATAAAGAAATCTATGAAACAGTTTTGGAAGCACAAAAAAGAGCATTAGAAGGTGCTAAAGCAGGCTTAAAAGGTAAAGAAGTAGATGCTATGGCAAGAGATTATATTAAAGATAAAGGTTATGGCGATTACTTTGGTCATGGTTTAGGACATAGTGTAGGTATTGAAATTCATGAAAATCCAAGATTTTCAATGGCAGAAGAACAAGTAATAGAAGAAGGTATGGTCATTACTGTAGAACCGGGAATTTACCTTCCAGGCTTTGGTGGTGTTCGTATTGAGGATATGGTAGTTGTGACAAAAGATGGCATTAAAAACTTCACACATTCGCCAAAGGAACTTATTATTATCAATTAAAACAAAAAAATCGTTGAAAAATTTAATAATGTAGTTTACACTATATTAGAAAAGATATTTAGGAGGAACCGTAATGATATCAGCAGGTGATTTTAGAAATGGTGTTACAATCGAATTCGAAGGTAACATTTATCAAATCGTTGAATTCCAACACGTAAAACCAGGTAAAGGTGCGGCATTCGTACGTTGTAAAATAAAAAACATCAAAACAGGTGGTGTAGTAGAAAGAACTTTCCGTCCATCTGAAAAAGTGCCAAAAGCACACATTGAACGTAAAGATATGCAATATTTATATTCAGATGGCGAATTATTCCACTTCATGGATGTAAACACATATGACCAAATCGCTGTAAACGAAGAAACAGTTGGCGATTCATTAAAATTCGTTAAAGAAAACGAAATGGTTAAAATTGCTTCTCACCAAGGTGAAGTATTCGCTATCGAAGCACCACTTTCTGTTGAACTTGAAATCACAGAAACAGAACCAGGTGTTAAAGGTGATACAGCACAAGGTGCTACAAAACCAGCTATCGTTGAAACTGGTGCAAGAGTAATGGTACCATTATTCATCAACCAAGGTGAAAGAATCCGTATCGATACTCGTACAGGTGAATACACAGGTAGAGCTTAATTCTAGGCCTGCATAAAAAAAGAGACATTATTTCGATAATGTCTCTTTTTTTATGCATAAATAGGTGTTTAAAAATAGAAGCTTTATATTTTTGTTCTAGCTAGTCCAACTTGAGCATATATTAAATTGATATTAATGCAAAGGAGGAAGGGCCATGAAAGCACTTTTAGGTGTCATGTCCAGAAGAATAAAAATAGGTTTGGAAAGTCTAACAAAGGCTCAAGAGAAGAGTCTACAGGAAATTCGTCTACGCGTAAACCAGCCGTTAATTTTAAAAATAAATGGACAAGAATATGGTTTAAATGAGCAAGGGTGTTGTGCATTAGGAAATGGCATAGAAGTCACAAAGCAGGAGATGAATGATATTTTACATTGTATGAGTGATTTCTCCCTATATGCCATAGAAGATGAGTTGAGACAAGGATTTATGACACTAGAAGGTGGGCATCGTGTAGGATTAGTAGGCAAGGTTGTATTGGAAAATAGTCGAATTAAAACTTTGCGATTTGTAAGTGGAATGAATATTAGAATTGCCCATGAGGTATTGGGGTGTAGTGAAAGAGTCATGCCTTATGTTGTAGGAAGGGACAAGGTTTATCATACACTAATAGTGTCACCACCTGGTTGTGGCAAGACAACCTTATTAAGAGATATGATTTATCAACTCAGTGAAGGGTTTAAAGGATATGGGCCTTATACCGTAGGGGTTGTAGATGAACGTTCAGAGATTGCAGCTTGCTATCAAGGGGTTCCACAAAATCATTTAGGAAAACATACAGATGTATTGGATGGATGTCCAAAGGTGGAAGGGATGAGAATGCTGCTGAGGGCAATGGCTCCCCAAGTGATTGCGGTAGATGAGATTGGGAAAGGAGCAGATTGTGAGGCATTACAAGAAATATTAAGTGCAGGTGTAACGCTGATGTGTACTGTGCATGGTAAAGATGAAAAAGAATGTTTAAGAAGGCCCTATTTAAGTGAACTCCTAGAAGAAGGATTATTTGAAAGAATTATTATTTTGTCTCATAGACAAGGACCTTGTACTGTAGAAGCTATTTTAGATGGGTCAAAAGGGATGAGACAAATAGGATAAAGAAATAAAATCAACTAAAGGGGATGAAAATCATGAAGGGAATCATTTTAGCAGTAATCTTTGTGATTTGCAGTTTAATGGGGATATGGGTTGATGAAGATCAAAGGAAACGCATCAAACAATTAGAAAGTTTTGAGTATTTATTTGGCTTATTAAGAGGGGAAATTGATTATCAGCTCACACCTTTAAAAGAGGCTTGCAAACAAATTAGCCAGAGAGATCAAAAAGGGATAGGACAAATCTTTGATCAATTTGCAAAAGAGTTGGAAGCGAAAGAAAGTGCAGATTTAAATGAAATGTGGAAGAGTGCATTAGAAACGTATAAAGGTAAGCTTCATTTAAAAGAGACAGATTATGAAATATTAGAAAGCTTTAGTAATGCTTGTGGCTACTTAGACAAAAATATGCAAAAAAGAAATTTAGATTTTGTTATTGAAAAACTAGCACATGAAAAGAAACTATCAGCAGAAAAGTATGAACGCTGTAGTAAGCTCAATAAATCATTAGGGGTATTATTAGGGGCGGCTATTGTGATTTTCTTGCTGTAGTATATTCATAAAAAGACTTAGCGTTGCATATGAATTTTATATTAGTTGAGACAAGTTAAGGAGGCAATATAGACTTAGTATTTATTCAGGAGAGAAGAAAGAAGGAGGAGATAGTATGTTTGATTTCTCAGTGATTTTTAAGCTTGCAGGATTAGGAATTTGTGTGGCGATACTAAATATGTTGCTAGATAGTGTAGGGGCTAAGGAGTGGAAGTTCCCTATTTCAGTAGTGGGAGTCATTATGGGGTTACTACTCATTTTAAATTATGTCACACAGCTTTTTCAGGTTGTACAAACCTTCTCTATGTAAGGAGGGATATAGGTGGAAATACTGAAGATTATAGCATTTGGTTTAACGGCTACACTGCTTATTCAGCTTGTTAACTACTATGGTGGTAATGCTAAGGCTTATGGCGATTTAATTCGTATGGCAACGGTTATCATGATGATGATTTTTATTATTTCTCAACTAGGCAGTGTATATCAGGTTATTAAGGATTTAGCAGTTAAATTACATATGGATGATACCTATTTAAATATTGTGTTAAAAGTTGTGGCGATTGCCTATTTGGCTGAGTTTGGCTCACAACTTTGTGAGGATGCAGGAGAGAAGGCAATTGGGGGCAAAATACAGTGGGCAGGTAAAGTGATGATTTTTGTAGTTGCCACACCTGTTATTTTGGCATTGATGAATCTCATTGCAGATCTCATATAAGGGGAGGTTACCTATGAAACAACGAAAGAAAATCATATGGTATAGTGTACTGATGGTTTTAACCTTTTTTTGTTTTGGGTTAAGGGTACAAGCAAATGAAGTAGAAGATATTAGACCAATTGAAATAGGAAAAGAAGAAACGCAAAACCAAATAAGTGAGCAGCAGATTATAGATTATGGTATTAACTTATTAGATTGGGACAGCATCAATGCCTTGCAAGAAGAATTAGCAGATGCCATGCCAAAAGATATCTCTTTTGATTTAAAAAGTGAGATGCAAAAACTTATACAAGGGGATGCAGGTATTACAGTTGGTAGTGTGCTTGCTTATGTGGGTGGGATTTTACTAAGTGAGATTGGGGTATTTCTTCAATTGGGGGCACGTTTTATTTTGATTGTATTACTTTGTAACCTTTTGCAGACCTTAAGTAGTGCATTTAAATCCAAGAATACAAGTAAGGTTGCTTTTTTTGTATGCTATATGGCCATTTTGCTCAGTGTTATTCAGTCTTTTAGGGTCATGATTGAACTTGCTACTAACTTGATTGATCAAGTGACCCATTTAATGATGGTGGTTATTCCGATTATGTTAGCCTTTATGGCGACAAGCGGTTTTAATTTATCAGCTGGTATGATGGCACCTGTTATTATTTCAACACTTAATTTGCTTTCATATTTGGTTAAAGTGATTGTATTACCATGTATTATTTCTGTAGTTGTACTAGAAATTGTAAGTTCAATGAGTGAAGAGTTTAAGGTGAATAAGTTGATTGGTTTATTCTATAAAGGTATTAAATGGGGACTTACGAGTGTATTAGGTGTTAGTGTAGGTTTATTAAGTCTATATCGATTTACAATAACTGGAGTAGATACGACTGCTAAGAGTGCAACTGTTAAATTTTCTAGTGCTTTTATTCCTGTTGTTGGTAATGCCATTGGTGGAAGTGTTGAATTTATTACTAATATTTCTACATTAATTAAGAACACCTTTGGTGGAGGTATCATCATATGGATTCTAGTTTTAGCCAGCATTCCAATGATTAAACTTCTGGCTTATGTATGTATTTATCAAGTTGCAGGTGCTGTTATAGAGCCAATGGGGGATAAAAAGATGGCAAGCATTGCTACTAAGCTAGGAAAAGGTTGTCAATTTATTATGAGTAGTGCAGGCATTGTTGTCTTGTTTGGTATTTGTGCCATTATGATTTGTATGTCTATTTCAGCAGCAGGTGTGTAAGGAGGGGAAGGGATGAGTGAGTACTTACAGTATTTAATTTGGATGATGCTTTTTGTGATTGTCATCGAAATGATCTTTCCTGACCTAGCATATAAGAAGTATCTTAAGTTGGTATTAGGGTGTATTTTGCTTTATACCATGTTACAACCTATTTTGAGTTTAATACGAGTAGATGGTTCAACTTATAAGGATTATGTGGAAAAATATCAGCAGACTCTAGGGATGATTGAAGATGGGCAGTCATTATATGAAAATCAGTTAGAAGATCAACAAGCTAGTTTGGAAAGTTTTTATCAAACATCTATGAAACAATATATTGAGCAGCAGGTAGAGGTAAGTGTTCTGGATCTAAGACTTACAGTAGAACAAGGAAATATAGAACGCATTGATTTAATTGTTGGAGAATCAAACGCACCCATAGAGATTGGCACAATTCATATAGGGGATAAAAGCAAAACTGTAGATGGAGACGAAGAAAAATTAAAAAATAAAATAAAAACTTGTCTCAATGACTTCTATAATGTACAAGTTCAGAATATATATATTACAGTACAAAAGAATTAAAGGAGGGGAGCATGTGGGTGATGGATTTATGAAATGGACAAAGGAAGAGAAGAATAAAAAGTTTGTAATCGCATTGGTACTTGCAGTTGTACTTGTAATTGGACTAACCTTTTTACCGCTTAATAATAAACAAAGTCAACCGATCACCACAACGATTAAACAGGTTGCTACGAGTAATGAGGAAGATTATTCTACAGCTCTAGAAAAGAAGCTGACGAATATGCTAAGCAAAATGGAAGGTGCAGGTGCTGTAAGTGTGATGGTGACCATTGAGTCTAATGAAGAAAAGATACTTGCAGAAGATAGATCTTGTAATTCACAAAGATCAGAGGAAAAAGACCAAGCAGGTGGCACAAGAGTGACAGACAGTATGCAACAAACAAATGATGTGGTTTTACAAAATGGGAATACACCATATGTTGTAAAAGAGTATGCACCACAAATTAGAGGTGTGTTTATATTAGCCGAAGGAGCAGATAATAGCGCAGTCAAGAATCAAATTACTGAAGCTGTTTCAAAGTTATTAGATGTTCCAGTACATAAAATTTCTGTAGAGAAAAAGAAAAATTAGGAGGGAAAGTATGTTTAATTTGAAGAGAAATCAAGTCATTATTACCGTACTCGTTTTTATGATTGCTATTGCAGCGTATCTTAATACGCAAGAGACACCAACTAGTTTTCAATCTACTAACGTAGCAGATAGCACGGAGATTACAGCACCAGAAGAAATCGATTTTTTCTCTGGTTATGATGAACAAATTGTAGATGCAAGTGGTGTTGTGGATCCAAGTCAGGAAGGTGTTGTAGCAGATTCAACTGAGCTTAGTATGCAAGATGCAACAGATGTAGAAAGTATTACCGCAACGATTACTAAAAAATCAGAAGAGGCACTTTCAGGAACCGATGTAGCAGCAAGTAAAAATCTAGAAGAGAGTTATTTTGCTGAAGAAAAACTTTTAAGAGAGCAAAGTCGTGCCCAACAAGTTGAACAATTAACAGAATATGTAGCAAACGAAAACCTAGACCAAGATGCAAAGTCTAAAGCAGCAGCAAACCTTATTGAAATTCAAGAAAGAATCGAAAAAGAAAATAGTGCAGAAGCATTATTAAAAGCAAAAGGTTTCAATGAAGTTTATGTACGTATTGATGATGATACAGTAGATGTTGTTGTGAATAAAGCAGAGCTTACAGATTCTGAGATTGCTCAAATCGAAGAGATTGTAAATCGTAAGACAGGTTACAGTATTGGTAAAATTAACATTACACCATTAAATGGTGTTGCAAAGAACTAAGCTAGAAGAAAGATATAAAATCTCAATCAAAAAGCTGCTTGTACAATGTACATGCAGTTTTTTATTGTTTTAATGAGGGATTGTTATAATTTCTGGGAAATGGGGATACTTAAAATAGGAGAACATCATATAGATTTGAAATTTCCTGAAAATGGTTTGTAAAAGGTAAAAAAAATTGCAAGGCTTGTATTTTTTGTATATAATAAAAACATAAGTATAGATGATGACCTATAGGAGGTATAGATATGGACGAGCAAAATGTAATTGCACTAGAAACAACTACTGATGTAGATCAAGTACACATTGCAGATGATGTTATTGCTGTTGTTGCAGAAATCGCAGCATTAGAAGTAGATGGAATCGTTGGTACTACAGCTGGCAAAGGTGACCTAATCCAAGTGATTAGTGGTAAGAAAAAGCCAAAAGGTGTAAAAGTTGAAGTAAGTGAAGGTGACGCACTTATTGATCTTGGCGTTGTTGTAAAATATGGTGCTAAGATTCAAAAAATCTGTAAAGAAGCTCAAGAGAAAGTTAAAAATTCAGTTGAGACAATGACAGGGCTAAATGTTGTTTCAGTCAACATTCATGTAGTTGGCGTACAATTTGACAAAGAACAAGAAGCCTAATAGATAGGAGAAGCTAACGTCCCGTACAAATTAAGGAGTTAGCTTTATTTTTAAGGAGGATATAATGACTAGACGTAATGCAAGAGAAATCGTGATGCAAATGTTATATGAAGGGAGCTTTCACGACGAGACTGAAAGAGAACGTATTTTTTACGATAAAATAGAAGAGATGACACCAGAAGAAAAGAAAAACAATAAAGCAGTCATTAACTTTATGGAATCACTTTACTTTGGTGTATACGATCATCTTACAGAGATTGATGCAATTATTCAAAATAGTGCAACAAACTGGTCGTTTGGACGTATTGTAAAAGTAGATTTAAGCATTCTTCGTCTTGCGATTTATGAACTTAAATTTACAGATGTACCACAAAAAGTAGCAGTTAATGAAGCTGTTGAAATTGCAAAGGTATTTAGTACTGAAAAATCTCCTAAGTTTATTAATGGTATTTTAGGTAGTGTGATTAAAGAAACTGAGGCTTAGTCATGAAAAGAAAAATTGTATCGGTATGGGAAGTTAATCAATATGTAAGTCGATTAATAGAAGAGGATTATACATTAGGCGATCTTTGGCTTCAAGGCGAGGTGTCTAACTGCAAATACCACCATTCTGGTCATGTTTATTTTACGATAAAAGATGCACGAGCAAGTCTTCAAGCAGTGATGTTTGAAAGAGATGCTAGGCGTCTTTCTTTTCGTTTAGAAGAGGGCATGAAGATTTATGCAAGAGTACGTGTGACAATTTATGAGAAAACAGGTGCCTATCAAGCATATGTTTTCGATGTAGAGAAACAAGGGAAGGGACTTCTATATGAGCAGTTTGAAAGACTGAAGACAAAGCTTCAAGCAGAAGGTCTTTTTGATGAAAGCTTAAAGAAACCTTTGCCTAATTTTCCAAAGCATGTGGGTGTCATTACTTCACAAACAGGTGCAGCGGTGAGAGATATTATTCAAGTAGCAGGACGTAGAAATCCAAGTATCCCCCTTACAATTTATCCAACTCATGTCCAAGGGGAATATGCAGTCTCTGAAATTGTAGAGGCGCTGCGTGTTGCCAATATCGAAAAACGTGTAGATGTGATTATTCTAGGACGTGGTGGAGGTTCTATAGAGGATTTATGGGCTTTTAATGAAGAAGCAGTAGCAAGAGCCATTGCAGCATCTGAGATTCCTGTTGTATCAGCAGTAGGACATGAAGTAGATTTTACAATTTCTGATTTTGTAAGTGATAAGAGAGCAGCGACGCCTTCAGCAGCAGCAGAGTTAGTTATACCATCTCAAAAGGAACTTTTAGAGATGATTCTTGGCAATAAGCGAAGAATTGCTATGCAAATGGAAGCAAAAACAAAAGCGGCTAGACATCAGTTAGAATATATTACTTCTCGCCCTGTATTTGTAAAGAAAGACCTGTTTTATAAAACAAAAATGCAAGAAGTTGACGATTATTATCGCGACTTATTACGTGCTTATGAAAGAGGATTACAACTTCATCAGAAACGCTATGAGATTGCAGTGCATAATTTAGAAAGATTATCACCACTGAATACCTTAAAAAGAGGTTATAGCTTAGTAAGTCAGAAAGAACACTTAGTGAAATCAATTAAAGATGTTCAGCCTGGAGATGAGGTAGAAATTACAGTAACAGATGGCTGTTTTAAAGCAAAAGTGTGTGAAAAGGAGTAAAGACAGTGGTGAAAAAATCAGAAAAGAATTTTGAAGAAGCAATTGCAGAACTTGAAACAAGCGTAAAACGCTTAGAAGATGGCGATATTACATTGGAAGAAAGTATTGCTGAGTATAAAAGGGGTATGGATTTAGCGGCCTATTGTATGGAAGTACTCAAAAAAGCAGAACAGGAAATATATGTGTATGAAGAGAACCATTATAAAAAGTTTGAAGAGGGGGAAAGCTAATGTCAGTAGATTTAAGTGCTTATACCTCGAAAATCAATACAGCATTTTCTAAGTATTTACCTCATAAAGCTGGATATTTTAAAACGATTTATGATGCCATGCATTATAGCATAGAAGCTGGTGGTAAGAGAACAAGACCTACTTTAATGCAACTTTGCTATGAAGCAGTTGGAGGTAAAGAATCTATTGATGCCTATTTATGTGCAATAGAGATGATTCATACGTATTCACTGATTCATGATGATTTGCCAGCCATGGATAATGATGATTATCGTAGAGGTAGACTCACAAACCATAAGGTGTTTGGTGAAGCGATTGCTATTTTAGCAGGAGATGGGCTTTTAACAGAGGCGTTCCATATTATGCTTTGTGATGCCTTAGCACATGGTGGACAGGAGCGTCTACATGCAGCTTGTATTTTAAGTGAAGCAAGTGGTGTAGAAGGCATGATTGGTGGACAAGTGCTAGATATGGAAAGTGAAAATAAAGAAATTAGTTTAGAAACATTAGATGTCATTCATCTGAATAAAACAGGTGCATTAATTGCAGCAGCAACAAAAATGGGAGCTGTTTTAGGTGGCGGCTCAGCAAGAGAAGTTAGCCTTCTTGAAGCATATGGTAAATACATAGGTAAAGTATTTCAAATAGTAGATGATGTATTAGATGCGACTTCTACTATGGAGGAATTAGGAAAACCTATTGGAAGCGATGCTGAAAATCATAAAAATACCTATTTGAGTTTTTATAGCATTGAAGAATGTTACCAAATTGCTGAAGAAATGACGAGCAAAGCAGTTCGTTTATTAGATCAAATAGAAGGGGATACCTATCTTTTAGAGCAGATTGCCATGCAGCTGATCAAAAGAAGAAATTGAGGGTGGAAAGATGAATGCTATAACAGAACTATTTCATAATAAGATTTTATGGGTAGCGATATTAAGTTGGTTTATTGCACAGTTTCTAAAAATAGTCGTTACATTATTACAAGAGAATCGCCTAGACTTTACAAAGTTATGGGCATCAGGTGGGATGCCAAGTTCACACAGTTCATTTGTAATGGCTTTAGCAACAAGTGTAGGATTATTATATGGTTTTGATAGCGTCTATTTTGCGATTACTATGGTATTTAGTTTTATTGTGATGTACGATGCAGCCAATGTTCGTTTAGAAGCAGGGCGACAAGCAGCTGTCATTAATCAAATTATAGAAGTATTAGAAAATCCAGATTTAAATCCAGAAGAGCGTTTAAAAGAAATTTTAGGGCATACACCAATTCAAGTATTAGCAGGTGGTATCCTTGGAATAGTAGTAGCAATTTTGTGTTTCTTATAGAAGAAGTCTCTATCATAGTACAAAATGATTATGATAACGAGTTGTGCTAGTTAAATTTACAAGTAAAATTGGCCCTAATCATGTGATATCCTTATCCTACAACCAATAAATAAACGGGGGACATCACATGTTAGAGCTCAAATATTATTCTGTCCAAGAAATTCAAAAT
>JAGAVZ010000106.1 GCA_017941635.1 Cellulosilyticum sp. | reverse complement strand
CAGAACCGTCCCTTACAATTGGTGGGGACGGTTCTGGTAGGAAGTTAGGGACGGTTCTGGTCTTTCTCTGGTTTTTCTTGACTTTAAATCACATTAATGGAGCGATTAGTCTAAGAATAGAGCGTACTAGTCTTGTTGTGATTTTTACTTTTCTGCAATCTTTTAGTGTGATTTGTGTACATACCTCTAGCATTTCTTCAAAATCCTTTTTGATATCTGCTACTGTACTTGTTTTATACAACCACGTCCCGCATTCAAAGTGTAGATATAAGCTTCTATAGTCCATATTTATGCTTCCTACAATGCCAAGCTCATCATCACTGACGAATGTTTTAGAGTGAATAAATCCTGGCGTATACTCATAAACTTTGATCCCTGCTCTTATCAGCTGCTCGTAATAGGCCCTAGTCAAAATATGCACATACCACTTATCTTCTTTATGTGGTGTTATAATCCGTATATCTACACCACTTTTAGCTGCTAAACTCAGTGCTGTAACCATTTCATTATCTACAATCAAATATGGTGTACAGATGTATACATATTTTTTGGCTTTAAATAATAGATTAAGGTACACATTTTCTCCTACAGTCTCTTGATCTAATGGGCTATCTCCATAGGGTTGCACAAATCCATCACTTTCAAATGGCTGTGGATGATATACTTCTGGTCTATACATATTATAGTTTTCATGTATATCTGCAGCAAAATCCCACGTCTGTAAAAACATCATCGTAAGATTCCATACCGCGCTTCCCTTTAACTTAATCGCAGCATCTTTCCAATGCCCAAAACGACTAACAGCATTAATATATTCATCTGCCAGATTAATTCCACCCATAAATCCTATATAGCCATCAATAACTGTAATCTTTCTATGGTCCCTATTATTTAAAATAATATTTAAGACAGGGGCCAATCGATTAAAAACCTGACACTTAATGCCCTTTTTTTCTAACTGCTCATTATATTTATACGGTAGTGTTGTTAGACTGCCTATATCATCATACATCACTCTAACCTCTATACCGTCTTTTACCTTTCGCTCCAGAATACCTAATATCGTATCCCACATTTTCCCTTCCTGAATAATAAAATACTCCATAAAAATAAAATGTTTTGCCTTCTCCAGTTCTTCTACTAAAACTCTAAAAAACTCTTCTCCTGGACTTAAATATTCCGTAATCGTATGCTCATAAATAGGATAACGGGAAAAATCCTTAATATATTTAGCCTGATTTCCTATATTTTTATCTTCTGCTTTAACTTTTTCAATAATCTTTTCATCTTGCACCAAATAGGGCTGTGTTATAGAATAGATTTTCTCCAAATTTCTAGTAAACTTCTTACCACGTTTATTACTTCCCTCAAGGATATAGAATCCTGCTCCAAACAAAGGAAAAGTCATAATCGTTATCGTCCAAGCCAATTTGTAGGATGGATTTACACTTTTACTTACAAGATGGATAATAGTTAAAATACTAATTAGCATACATACAATATAAAAATATAAGAAATAGCTACTTAATCTCCAAATCACCCAAACAATTAGTCCCAGTTGAAATAGAATAAGTAGACCAACAATCATGATTCGACTAAAAATAAAATTTAAAATTTTTTTCATCTAGCCTTCTCCCGTTATTTAGCATTACTATATTAGCTATTCATGAGTTACCTCCTCAAAAATAAATCGAATAGCTTTATCAATCCAATCACTACTCATGTGTTTTTCACCGATTTGCGTATTTTGATTGACCATATGATTTCCTATTGATAATCCATGTCCACCTTTTCTATAAACATGCATTTCCATAGGTACATCATGTTCAAGTAAAGCATTAGCAAATAGTAATGTGTTTTTCACTGGAACACTTCCATCTTCGTAAGTATGCCAAATAAAAGTAGGTGGCACATCACTACTTACTTGCTTTTCAAGTGAAATAAGTTCAAGTTTTTCTTTAACCTTATTATCTCCCAATAAATTATTAACAGACCCTTTATGTGCAAATTCTCCACTTGTAATAACTGGATATGATAGAACAAGTAAATTTGGTTTAATTTGATCTCTATCAAATTTTATGTACTCATCAAGCCATGGTGCATTCCAAAATGCGCCTACACATGCACTTAAATGTCCCCCAGCTGAAAATCCACATACTGCAATTTTATTTGCATCAATATTCCACTCAGCTGCATTTTCCCTAATATAACCCAGTGCTGTATATGCCTCACATAATGCTTGAGGAAAATGTGCAGGTGCCACACTATAACGCAATACAAAAGCGCATAATCCTTCAGATATAAATTTCATTGCAACTGGCTCACTTTCACGATCTGAAGTATGTTCATAACCACCACCAGGAATAATCAATACTGCTGGTCTAATTTTATGTTCTTCAGGCGCAAAAGCATTATCCGGAATATAAGCAGTTAATGTTGCTGTATAATCACTTGCTCCTGCTGTTTTTACATTAATTTCTTTAATAAAGTGTTTCATATTCTCTCTCCTATTCATTAATCTTTAGTAATGACACTTCCTATAATATTATATAACAATTACATCCTATTCAGTATATTTCACCATCTATCTCTTTATATATTTATATTATATTTGTTAAAAATATATTATAGATTGAAAAATTAAAAAATATATTCTATAATGAATAATCATTAAATATTCTAATTTTTATTCGCAGGAGGTTTTATTTATGCAAAAATATACAGTTTATGTAGATGGTCAAGCCGGAACGACCGGTCTAAAAATAAATGAGCGCTTAATGAATCACCCTTATGTAGAAATTCTTAAAATAGATGAAGATAAACGTAAAGATTTAAATGAACGTAAAAAAATGATTAATTCAGCGGATATCGTTTTCTTATGCTTACCAGATGCAGCATCCATTGAAGCAGTTAGCCTCATCGAACCAAGTAATACACGTACAAAAATTTTAGATGCAAGTACTGCACATCGTACAAATCCTAACTGGACTTATGGCATTCCTGAACTTAGCAAAGAGGCACGTGAAAAAATTGCAAATTCCTCTAGAACAGCTGTCCCAGGATGTTATGCAAGCTCCTTTATTCTCCCACTCTATCCACTTGTTCAATCAGGCATCATTCCAAAAGATTATCCAATTACCTCTTATGGAATCTCTGGCTATAGTGGTGCTGGAAAAGCTGCGATTGCTGATTATACAGACCCTGATATTGCTACAAATCATCCTACATACTTAGCACCACGCCCATATGCACTTGGACTTACTCATAAACACATTCCAGAAATGCAAAAAATTGTTGGTCTTGAACACAAACCAATCTTTTCACCTATAGTAAACAATTACTTTAAGGGCTTATCTGTCTCAACTATGATTCATACACGCTTACTCCCTAAGAAATATACACCTAAAGATTTACATGAATACCTTTCTAACTACTACAAAGATGAGCATTTTGTAAAAGTAATGCCATTTAATCCAACAGAATGCAGTGTAAATAACCTTGGAGATAAGTTCTTCACCCCAATTGCTTGTAATGACACAAACTACGCAGAAATCTTTGTATGTGGAAATGACGAGCAAATTTTACTCCTCACTCGCCTAGATAACCTAGGAAAAGGTGCATCAGGTGCTGCAATCCAAAATATGAACATTATGCTTGGATTAGATGAAACTCTAGCTTTGGAATAAAATATTCGGACCGCTTGGTCAGAACCGTCCCCATCTTATGGGTAATAATTATCCAGAACCGTCCCTACTGGGCAAAGATTATCCAGAGCCATCTCTAAGTTTGACATAGGTAAAAAAATAAGGTTGCATAATGCAACCTTATTTTTTCATTTTTTCTTCTAATGTTTCTAGACCTTCTTTAGTTTTACAAATAGCTTTTTCAGCGCCTTCTTTAACCATTTTCATACTATCTTCGGCCTTTTGACTAATCATATCCATACCATCTTTAGCCTTATCACCTAATTTACTAGCATCCTCTTTGATATGTTTTGCAATGGTTTTCATATCATCTTTGTATTTTTCAAGTGTATCGTTATGTTCCATAGAAATCACCTCTTATGGGTATTATTTGCTAGTTTAATTTTTGTATTCATCATTTCTCATAGATATTACATTCTATTTGCTAAAATAATAAACGAGACTTCCTACTAATATAATCTGTATTATTAAAATAGCCGGCATACCATATTTAAAGTACCAATGCTTAGTTTTATGATGAAAATGTTTCATTCCCAAAATACTGCCAAGACTCCCACCAAAAATAGCAATCATAAATAAAGTCTTCTCAGGAATTCTATATCTTTTTTTAATCGCACGCCTTTTATCTGACCACATGCTCAAATACCCTATCAAATTAATAATCAGAACCGTCCCTAATATTACTAATATTATCCAATATATTTTCTCCATATTATATATTCTCCTATGTACTTTTTTCCTATATTTTATCCTAGTTAATATGTTTTTCCCATCTTTTCTTATCGAGACTATCTCTACTATTTCTATCTTCTTCTCAGAACCGTCCCCACTTTTCTTTATCTTCTTTCCAGAACCGTCCCTACTTTTCTTTTATCCTCTTTCCAGAACCGTCCCCACCTTTCCTTCATCTCTTTTCGTAAGCGTCAATTCAAACACGCCTATAAAAAATACGCCAATGCTAGTATACTTTTACTAGCTTTATGGCGTATCTGGATTTTTACATTTTTCAGGAATATTTAATGACCATGGCAGAATTTCTGAGATCTGCAGGTCCTTATTTAATTGAATCTGTTCAAACACATATTCTAAGTAGTGCATCGGCTTAAGATTATTGGCTATCGCTGTTTGAATAATGCTATAAATAACAGAAGAAGAGTTAGCTCCATTTGGGGTGTTAGAAAATAGCCAGTTTTTACGACCTATGACAAACATTTTAATAGATTGTTCTGCTAGGTTATTACTCAACTGGATTCGTCCATCCCTCAAGAAGTTGCTCAGATACTCTTTTTGATTTAGGGCATACGTAATAGCCTTGCCCAGTAAACTTTGTGGCAAAGTTTTTGAATTGATCTCATCTATCCAAGTGTAAAACGCATCTAACTTCTTTTTGGACTTCTTTTGTCGCAGTTCAAGCCTTTTTTCAGCTGTATAATTTAACTGATCAGCTTCACTTTCTATTGCAAAAAGCTCCTGGATATAAGCTTCGCCCTTTCTAGCTTCTTCATTATTCTGACCTGCTTGCCATGCCTCGTGGAATTTTCGTTTAGCATGAACTAAGCAGCCACATAATGTAACGTTTTCAAGCTTTTTATAACCACTATATCCATCACAGTGAAGATAGGTTCCTTTCCAGTCCTTTAAGAACGTCTTCACATATTCACCACTTCGACCTACTTGATAATCATAAATGATTACTGGTCTTTCGGCATTCTTAGTGGTCCTATAAAGCCATTCGTAAGATTTAGAAGTCGCCTTTCTTCCTGGCTCATTAAGTACTTCCACAGTGGTTTCATCTGCATGAAGTAACTCATTCGTAAGAAGCTCTTGTTTGAGTGCTTCAAAAAGTGGCTTTAATAGTGTGGCACCTTTTAGAGTCCAGTTTGAAAGATCTTGTCTGGTCAGTTGAATATCGTAGCGTTTAAATTCCTGTTCCTGCCTGTATAATGGCATAGCATTGGTATATTTTTGATTGATAATGTAAGCCATTAGACTAGGTGAAACCACACTTTTAGGGATAAGTGCTCTAGGACTTTCTGCAGCTTTTATAAAACTACCTGTTCCTTCTTTATCACACTTTCGACAGCTATATACATAAGTAACATGTTCAATGACTTTTACCTCTGCAGGTATAATGACTAGTTCTTTTCGAATTTCTTTTTTCATCTCTGTTAAAGGTGAACCACAAGTGGCACATACTTTTTCTTCTTCTGAAAGCTTGTATTCAATGGTTTCCACTGGAAGTGTATCGAACTTAGAACCTCTTTTTGATTTTTTTCTTTTATGCTCCGGGATTACTGTACTTTGATCAGGCTCAACCATAATGGGTTCTTTTAAAACTTCTGCCTCATTAAATAAATCCGAAAAAGCGTCAGCAATAGAAATCTGGTTCTGATCTGCTTTTTCAGATGATGCACCAAATTTCTTTTGTTGACGCAATTTAAGTTGTTCTATGTACCACGCATTTAATTTTTCTAATGAAGCAAGTTTTTCCTTCTTTTGAGCAATTTCTTTTTCTTGTAAAGCAATCTTTTCTTCTTGTTCCTTTAGTTTGGATTTTAAAGCTTCAATCTCTAATTGTTGTTGTTCTAATAACTTCACCTTAAAATCCTCCATTCGTTGTAATTTTATGAATTTATTATATCATAGTTAGCAATGGATTTCTATCGAAATATCATGAAATCAAGGTCTTTTCCATACTTCTTGTCGTTTAATCTTTTGCTTAATGCCAGGTGCTTTTATAAGATTTTCAAAGTCATCCAAGGTGAGATTCATAGTCACTTCATCTTCTAAAGCTTCAGGCCAACTAATGCTACCTTTTTCTAAGCGTTTAAAGTGAATCCAAAAACCATTATCCTCCCACACTAAAAGCTTGATACGATTACGTTGCCTATTACAAAAACCAAAGATGAATTTTTGAGTAGGATCAAGATCAAAGTTGTGCTGCACAATGTCACAAAGCCCATTTATATTCTTTCTCATGTCAGTCGTGCCACAAGCTAAGAAAACTTTGTAGTCATTATAATTAAACATGAGAATCTACCACCTCTTTTAAAACTGCTGTAAGAAGTGATACTGCCACATGTTCTGGTACATGAACCTTGCAAGAGCCTAATTCGAATAAAACATTACTTATAGTTTCTTCTTTATGTGCTGGATGAACCCTTTTAGATGAGTTAGATTCAAGTGGTACAAAACAAACATCTTGCTGCACAGTTTTGTATTCCATTCTCCAGCGATAGAGAGTATTTGGTTTGATGCCATTTTCTTGGCACCAAACCATGTGAGATTGCCCACTTTTAATAAAGCGGGCAACGAGATTAAAACGTTCTTGTTTTGTTGTAGTCTTTCGTGAGCTCAAAATGTATACCTCCTTAAAAATACTTAAGGACAGTATACTCAAAAATCAGTAGATATAGTAGGCGTGCTTGATGTGACGCTTACCTCTTTTCCAGAACCGTCCCTATATATGATATATATACATATAAAAAAGCCCCCTACATTTTTTCAAAATGTAAGGGGCTTTTATGCTTGGAGTTCGAACTATTTTAACCTGTCGAGGTTAATTATTTATTTTTTTGTTCCATGAATTTTGCTAATTCTTCTTCTGTTGGTAAGCCTTCGTTATCGCTTTTGTGCATTACTTGGATTGCACCGATAGCATTTGCTCTATCAGCACATTCTTCTACGTCTTTCCCTTGAAGTAATCCACTAATAAATCCTACTGCGAATCCATCTCCAGCTCCTACAGTATCAATTACTTTTTCTACTTTGTAACCATCAATATATGCTTCGCCTGTTTGTGTTCTTACGTAGGCACCTTTTGGTCCAAGTTTGATGACAACATTTTTTACACCGTGGTCTAAATAGAATTTAGCGATATCTTTTTCGTTGTCGAAACCTGTTAAAATTTTACCTTCTGATATTCCTGGAAG
Organism: Cellulosilyticum sp.; assembly: GCA_017941635.1. Taxonomy (GTDB): domain Bacteria; phylum Bacillota; class Clostridia; order Lachnospirales; family Cellulosilyticaceae; genus Cellulosilyticum. The sequence goes on along the minus strand of JAGAVZ010000106.1, from coordinate 4,558 downwards.
AACAGTATCACATCTAAATGCAATTTTATTGATTGTTTTTACCATATCATCAGAGTTTTTCCATAAACTTAATCTTAGGTTTGGATCAAAAGACGTACTTAATCCATTATTTTTTGCTTTTTCAATTAAATAGAGTAATGTTGATCTTGAATAATTTGAAATTGCAGGGAAAATACCTGTAAGATGGAAGTGATTGAATCCTGTCATATCGATTTCATCCACGTCATCTACTCTTAAGTTTGATGCTGCTGAACCATTACGGTAGTATGCAACATCTGGATCTCCTACTGAAGTTTTTCCTTTAAGTTGGAATGCTGTTGGAAAATGATCATCAAAACAAATTTTGCTTGTGTCAATTCCTTCTTTGTTTAAGAAGTCAATTAAGTATTGACCGAATGGGTCTCTTCCTAATTTCGTGATATAGCAAACATCGTTTCCTAATCTTTTTAATCCGATTGCAACGTTCATCTCAGCACCTGCTGCTGAACGAGTGAATTGTGTAACAGTATCTAAACTACCTTCTGTTTCTGCTATGAATAAAGCCATTGGCTCTCCAACTAAAATTACTTTTGACATAAACTGCCTCCCATTATGTGACTTTTAGTGTTCAACTTTTATATTGTCCCAGCATAAGATTTCTAGTCTCATTAAGTGTCTTTTTGAAAAGTCAATTTATGAGTACAACGCAACATCATTGCATATGGTAACAATTCTGTAATTTATTAACTATTTATTTTGGTAAAAAAAAACGATTATTGCCATATCCGCCTTATATGGGTAATAACCGTATTTTTATGTATATGAGGGTGCATTAAGGGGATGCACCCTCATCAATTAAGAGTTGTTCCCTATATGCATATAGCTATAGAGTTATATGCTTGACATAATCCATATTATATAACCTAGATTATCCCATAGCAAGGGTTTATATGTATTGCTTAACAACTAATTATCTTTGAACACGACCTGAACCGTCTCCACCAGCAAGAGCTTGTACTTCTGCTACAGATACGCGGTTGAAGTCTCCTTCGATTGTGTGTTTTAAACATGAAGCTGCTACTGCAAATTCAATAGTTGCTTGTGGTTCATAGTTGTTTAATAATGCGTAGATAAGTCCGCCGCCAAACGAATCTCCTCCACCTACACGGTCAACAATACGAACTGCATATTTTTTAGAGAAGAAGTAATCTTCGCCATTGTATAACATAGCTGCCCAGTTGTTATCACTAGCAGAGATTGATTCTCTAAGTGTAATCGCTACATAATCAAAACCAAATCTATCTTTAAGTTGTTTAGCTACATCTTTATAACCTTCGTGGTTAACTTCACCTTTTGTTACGTCTGTGTTTGCTGCATGAATACCGAATACATCAGCTGCATCTTCTTCGTTAGCAATACATACGTTAACATATTCCATTAACTCGCCCATAACTTGGCCAGCTTTTTCTCTTGTCCATAATTTTTTTCTATAGTTAAGGTCACAGCTTACTTTTACGCCTCTAGCTTTAGCAGCTTTACAAGCTTCTAAACAGATAGCTGTTGCATCGTCACCTAATGCTGGTGTGATTCCTGTGAAGTGGAACCATGTTGCACCTTCAAAAATTTCATCCCAGTTGAAATCAGCTGTTGTAGCTGTTGAGATTGAAGAGTGAGCTCTATCGTAAATTACTTTAGAAGGTCTTTGAGAAGCACCTTTTTCTAAGAAGTAAATACCAACTCTTTCACCACCGCGAGCGATGTGTTTTGTTTCAACACCGTATCTACGAAGATCGTTGATAGCAGCTTGACCGATTTCGTGTGTTGGTAATTTTGTAACGAACTCAGCGTCTACACCGTAGTTAGCAAGAGATACAGCAACGTTTGCTTCTCCACCACCGTATGTAGCTTGGAAATGATCCACTTGATTGAATCTTAAATACCCGTCTGGGGCAAGTCTTAACATAATTTCACCAAAAGTAACTACTCTCATTTTAATTCTCCTATTATCATATAAATTATTTTTTGATTTATCATTATATAGGCTACAGAAAATAGCTTTTAGAAGAAACTCTGATTCTCTATTAAAAACGCTATTTCCTGCATCCAATATTTATTAACTCTATTTTTTTACTTTAAATATGTATATATCTGAATATCATAACTTCTTTTACTTGATACTATATGTAATTTTCTACGCCATAATATCATAGCTTTCATAAGTTATGTATTTCTTGATTATAAACAAACACTTTAACTACATTTGTCCATGACAATTCTTATTTTTGAAGTAAGTGAATTGCAAATCCGCCAATTTCTTCTTCTAAATAGATTGCTACTAATTTACCTTTAGCATCATATTTAGCTGATTCTTGGTTTACTTTGTGACCTTTAGCTTGAAGATAAGCTACAGCTCTTTCAATGTAGTTTGTTTTGTAAGCGATATGACCTTTTGCTCCTAAGTATGGAGTTTTCATTACTTCAATACCTTTACCAGCGAAGATTGAGCTATTTCCAACTTTAACTGAAGTATTGAATAAAGCATCAAATCCATTAGCAATTGTTTCAGCTTGTTCAGCATTTTCAGCGTTGATACCAACGTGAGCAAGTTCAAATCCTAACATTTGAGTTACAGCTTCTTTTGTCATTTCTGTGATTTTATCAAATTCACCAGCAGCAACTAATTTAGGATCTACCATCCAGCTACCACCGCAAGCAATGATTTTATCAAATGATAAGTAATCATTTAAGTTTTTAGCGTTGATTCCACCTGTAGGCATGAATCTCATTTGTGTGTATGGACCAGCCATAGATTTGATTAATTTGATTCCACCAACAGCTTCAGCAGGGAATACTTTTACTACATTTAAGCCAAGTTCAATAGCTTGTTCTACATCTGAAGGATTAGCACAACCTGGTGTCACAGGAATTCCTTTTTCTACACAGTATTTAACTACTTTTGGGTTAAGTCCTGGGCTTACGATAAATTTAGCGCCTGCTTCTACAGCTTCATCAACTTGCTCAGTTGTAAGAACTGTTCCTGCACCAACTAACATTTCTGGATATTCTTTTGTCATAATGCTGATTGCTTCTTTTGCACATGCTGTTCTAAATGTTACCTCAGCTACTGGAAGTCCACCTTCACATAATGCTTTTGCAAGTGGTCTAGCATCCTCAATTTTGTTAATAACTACAACTGGTACGATACCATATGCACCAATTTGGTCGAGTACATTGCTCATTGTTGTGCCTCCTAATAAACATTTATATAATTGATTAAAATTTTTATTAATACAACTAAATTATATATCATTATTTTTTATATGTACAGCAATTTTGACTGTTATTACTTTTCATATCTTGCTGTATTGTTTTGTTTTTTTACATATCTTGTCCTCTGTTTAGTTTCAATCAAAATTTTTATTTTGGTCACCATAAATAATTTTATTTTTACTTTTCAAAAAAACTAATTGCTTTATATGAAAAAACAGCAAAATATTACACTCAAAACAATTACTTTTTAGACAAAATCTATTGCAAAAGTCATATTTAAAATTTAAAATAATAAAAATTGAAAATTTTAAAGTAATATAAAAAGTTTTAGTTTACTCATTCTAAACTAGCAGCTATGGTATACTTATTAATAATTGAATCATTAATTATAGGGAGGTATATATGAAAACTATTTACGACAACATTGAAATGTTCCAAAATATTCTAGATTTATTAGAAAATCATCTAGGACCTAATTGTGAAATCGTATTACACGACAATACAAAAGCATATGAACATAGTATTGTTGATATTAGAAATGGACATGTAACAGGCCGTAAAATTGGGGACTGCGGCGGTAACTGGGGGCTTGAAGTACTTAGTAAAATGACTTCTGATACACATATTTACAATAAAATTGTTCATATGCGTAACGGAAAAATTATTAGAGGCTCTTCTATGTTTATTCAAGATGATGATGGAAATAATATAGGTGCAATCTGCATCAATATGGATATTACAGATACACTTAAATGTGAAGAATATCTGAAACAACTCAATATGTATGCAACACCCGCTCCTTCTGCTAATGAGCTTTTCTCTAGTGATGTAAATCAACTTATGGATAACCTTCTTCATCAATGTGAAACAATGTTTGATAAACCAATGAGTCACCTTAATAAAGAAGAAAAAATGAAAATCATTCATTTCTTAGATAGTAAGGGTGCATTTCTTATTACAAAATCCGGGGATAGAGTATGTGACTTCCTTAATATTTCCAAATTTACATTGTATAATTATTTAGAAAATACTAGACAAAATCTTAATGATTAATGTTAGAATTAAGATGTCCTCTTTTATTTTAATATGAATAAAAGTCATCAACTAAAATAGAGACCATATCTATATGGTCTCTATTTTTTACATGTACTTTATCCAATTTATTAATCCTCATTCTATATAGCCCCCAAATTTATACATTGAATTAAACTTCATCTATTGAATCTAACTCTATGCATTAAATTAAGCTCCATCTATTATATCCTTCTAACATTTCACCGTAACAATAAATCCATCTATGTTATTTCCT
>JAGAVZ010000105.1 GCA_017941635.1 Cellulosilyticum sp. | reverse complement strand
CCTTAAGAAAATGGGTTATGTTAGACAATGATTTGCAAATATGCAAAGAATTTCTTTAAGTAATTTCTGTAAAGCATTAAAACATTAGGAGGCTAAACATGAACACTATTCCAAACGATTTTTATCCACCATTTAACGAAGACTTTCGTGAGCAAATGCATGAAACTATTCAAAAAATGAATCGTTTTTTCTATACACGTCAAACATATTCTATTAAAAAACGTATCTACTTTCTAAAAAAGCTTAGAAAAAATATTTTATCCTATCATAAAGAAATCACGAAAGCTCTATATTTAGATTTTCAAAAGCCAATATTTGAAGGTTATACAACTGAAATCTATACGATTATATCAGAACTCAATGAAGCAATCAGAAATGTATCTAAATGGTCAAAGCCAACCATTAAACCATCTTCTTTACCACTTCTTTGGGGCTATCATCAAATCCTAAAAGAACCTTATGGTATTTGTGCCATCTATGTTCCTTTTAACTATCCATTCCAGTTAGCTATTTGTCCATTAATTGGTGCACTTGCAGCTGGAAACTGTGCAGTTATTAAGGTTTCTGAATATACACCAGCAACCAATAAAATCTTAAAACAAATTATACAAGAAACATTTCCACCTTATTATGTAACGGTTCTTGAAGGTGATGCAAAGGTAGCCGAAGCGCTTTTAGATGAACCATTAGATTACATCTTCTTTACTGGTGGTATCAATACAGGAAAAAGAGTTATGCAAAAAGCTGCAAAAAATCTTGTCCCAGTTACATTAGAACTTGGTGGCAAAAGCCCAACCATTGTTGATTTTGATGCTGACTTAAAGCTTGCAGCAAAACGTATTGTATGGGGGAAATTCCTAAATGGTGGTCAAACTTGTGTAGCACCAGATTATGTACTGGTACATGAGTCTGTTGCAAAAAAACTTTTATGTTATATCGGCTTTGCACTTCAGCATCTCTATAAAGACTCACGTCATATTGCACATATTATCAATGAATCACACTATGTTAGACTCCTTCAATTAATGGATGAAGATAAAATTTACTTTGGTGGGCATTTTGATACGGATTCACTTTATATCGAACCAACTATACTCTATCCTGTTGTAGAGTCAGATTTATGTATGCAAGAAGAAATCTTTGGACCGATTTTACCAATTATTCCATTCAAGCGTTTAGATGAAGCAATCCAAATTGTACAACGCCGTCCTAAACCACTTGCATGCTATATTTTTTCAAATGATCAAAAACGTATTAATCACTTATTAAAACATATTTCTTTTGGTGGGGGCTGCATTAATGACACTATCCTTCATCTCACTAGCTCAAAAGTACCTTTTGGTGGTATAGGCTATAGTGGTATGGGCTCTTATCATGGAGAATCAAGTTTTAAAACATTTTCACACGAAAAGACAATATTAGTAAGTAGTTCTAAAGAAATTCCGTTACGTTATTTAGATTATAGCAAAGTAGAAAATTGCTTAAATAAATTATTGAAGTAAATAGGTAATATCTTAAAATAATTAAGGAGTTATACATGAGCTAATGAATGAACTAGTCCGCATACGTTAAACAATAACTTATGTAGACTACATCAAGATTCAGCTTATGTATAACTCCTTTTTATCTAACCCTTTTTCTTTAACCTACACAGTATTATTTTATGCGAGTGCTAAAATTTAATCTGAATAAGTACAATCTATGGGTTTAATGTAAGCGTAAAACAATCGGGTATATATTAGATCCTCCTGATTTATGAGATAATCACTCTAAGAAATTTGATTTTCAGAGTGTTTTACTCTAAAGAAGGAGGTTTTTTGTGTCAAAAATTAATGAAACAAAAAAAGAATT
>JAGAVZ010000104.1 GCA_017941635.1 Cellulosilyticum sp. | reverse complement strand
GATTATGAGATTAGTGCAATTGATGGTAAGATTATAAAATATGACCATGAGATAGAATATGCAAATAGCCAAAATAATGTAGCAACCAATACTCAAGGCAGTACGCAAAATAATGCTACAAATAATACTAATAGTACAGCTAATATTTCAGCAGATAAAGCAAAACAAATTGCATTATCACATGCAGGTTTAACAAGTAGTCAGGTTACTTTTAAGAGGACAGAATTAGAATTTGATGATGGTATTTCAAAATATGAAGTAGAGTTTTATTATAATAATAGAGAATATAGTTATGAAATAAATGCTAAAACTGGAGCAATATTATCTTATGAACAAGATTAATGAGTATGAGTTTGTAGAGTGTTTCTTAAAATATAAGGAGCGATAAAGCTAGAGATTTTGACTAGCTTTATCGCTCCTTTTCTAATTGAATAGATTAAATATCTGAGACAGCTTCTAAAGAAGAATTTCTTTTTGCAGATTTTCTTGATAAAAAGATAAAGAATCCTACGCAAAGGATAATCTGCACACAAGTAGAAGCTGGAGTTGCTAAACCAACTTTGAATAAAGAGACAGGCTCTAATTTACTCATTACATATGAAACAGGGATTTTGACGCAGAAAGCGCCAATGATACCTTGAGCCATAACGAAAGTCGTATTACCACAACCATTGAAGTATCCTACCATACTAAACATAATGGCAGTAAATAAACAGTCTACACCGTATGCTTTTAGATAATCCCATGCAGCTAAGATGACAGCTTCATCTTTAGAGAACATACCACATAGTAAGTCACCGTGGAAGAAGGTCATATAGAACATAGTAACCCCACAGCATAAAGATGCTGATATACAGTAAAAGAGTACTTTTTTAGCTCTGTCATATTTTTTAGCACCGTAGTTTTGGGCAACAAATACAGCACAAGACTGAGAGAATGCAATTGGGATAAGCATAATAAAACCTACAAGTTTTTGAGCTACACCCATACCAGCCGAAGCAATAACGCCCATAGAGTTTCCAATCATCATAATGACTAAGAAAGATAAGTTTACAAGGACTTCTTGAAGGGCAATTGGTACACCATATTTAATGATTTGCCCGGTAAATGGCTTATGGAATTTGATGTTTTTTCTAGAGAATTCAAATGGAACGCCTTGTTTTCTAATTAATAATAAAGATAAGAATACACTAGTAGCCTGAGCAATAATAGTTGCTAGAGCAGCACCAGCGGCAGCCATGTGGAAAACACCAACGAAGATTAAATCCCCAATGATATTTACAATACACGCAATTCCAACAGTAATAAGAGGTGTTTTAGCATCGCCTAAACCTCTAAAAATCCCACCAAGCACATTATAAGAAATAATGAAAAGTAGTCCACTTGCACAGATTCTGATATAAGATACTGTGCTAGATAGAGCCTCATTAGGTGCATTCATAAACTGAGCAATAGAAGGTGCGAAAATAATAACAATAATAGTGAGGACTGCTGCCATAATAGCAAAAATAGAAATCCCACTACCTACAACATTACCTGCTTCCCTTCTTTTTCCTTCACCTAATTTTTGCCCTAACAAAATGGTGATTCCCATTGTAAGACCTGTGATAAGAGAAGTGACTGCTGTCATGATTTGACTACCTGTTGATACAGCAGATACATCAGAAGCGTTTCCGAATTATCCTACGATCAGTAAGTCCACAGCACCATACATCGTTTGTAAAAACAAAGCAAGCAAGATAGGAAATGTCAATTATATAGAAATAATAGAAACAAGGATTTAAAATTTTAGTGGAAAAAATTTTTAGTTTATTTTCATATTACAAGAAAGCAATGCAGTACATTATGTATAGTAGATAAATTGATAAATGTTATTGTAACAGTAGGTTACAATTTAATAAACTGAAAAAACATATTTCACTGAGGAGAGATTATCAGGTATAGGAGGAAATTCTATTGAGTAAGGAAGAAATTATTAAAAAGAGTAATGAAGAATCTGATAAGTTAATTTTGAAATGCCTAAAAATATGTGCAGTCATATTGTTGTTAATCAATGTCGTTATTGTTGTATCAGGCAGAGCGGGACAACTTTTCGTTATCAACATAATTGCCAATTTTGTTGTTCTTGTACCTGTTGTGTACTATAAAAGGTCTTCTGATAGAAAGTATTTTGTTGAGCTAAGCTTGATAGGATTTGAAGCCCTTTCATTTTCTGTATTTTTAAATTCATGGTTGGCAGCCTCTATGGCATGGGTTTTAAGCTTGTGTGTAGCAGGGATGTATTTTGATACTAAAAGATTAAAACTCGTAACAGGTGTGACCATCGGTTTAATACCTGTAGCAACTTTTTTAATATCATTATTTAACCATAAGATTCTTGATACAACAGATACAGCATTATCTATAGCTTGCGCTATAACAGGTATTCTTCAAATCATACTCATTGCATTTTTTATACACTGTATTTCATGTAAAGCAAACTCTGTTTTAGATCAGTGTTTTGAAAAAACAGAAATGATTAATGAGATGCTTGAGCGTAATATAGAGGGGTCACAAAGTATTAATAGCACAATTAATGAATTATGTGAGTACATAGATACGAGTAGAGAATCCATGCAAAGAATAAGTGATAATGGTATGGATATCTTAAATAAATCTCAAGATATGGTTCAGATAGCAGCTAAGAGTAATAGAACCTTACAGAGAATTAATAGTAATATT
>JAGAVZ010000103.1 GCA_017941635.1 Cellulosilyticum sp. | reverse complement strand
CCAACGATAGCAATGGTTATAATTTCGCTATCTGATAACTTAGATTCCGAATAATTACGTCTAAAGCGTATAGAATCAGGAATAATTTTATGGTAAATATCATCGATAATAACATAAGAAACTAAAAAGAAATCTTTTAAAGTTTGGATTTCTTGGACAGAATAATATTTGAGCTCTAACATGTGATGTCCCCCGTTTTATGATTGTATTGCTGCAGGGTAACGATATCACATGATTGGAGCTTATTCTACTTGTAAATTTAACTAGCACAACTCGTGATAGTAATCACCAAATACAAGGTTTGGTTCAGCTATCAGGTTATAGTCACTAAGAATTTCTCCATGAGTATGCCCCATGTATATATTGATAGGAGTACATACAACTGACTTCACCTTTAATACATAACCATTACTGTTTAAGTGTAGAAATTGAGAGTTACTATAAGTTTTCTGTAAACGATTCACTACTATTTCTGAATGTGGGTAATTGAAGATGTGAATATTTACATCTTCATGCTCTAAAGTCAATTGAACTCTACTAAGCGTTTTAATTTTCGGATGATATGAAGTAAAAAACCTCATATCATCTACAGTGTTACTTAAAATGGATACATATAATTGATTACTTGTAATCGAATTATACAAGTCTGTATTACATATAATATATTCTTTCAAGTTACCTCCTCATAAAATAATAAAAGGAATGGTGATTTCCATTCCTTTTATTTGATTACCAAATATTTGAGTATAATTGAATATCAAAATTAGCTTTATCTCTAAGTGTCATAATGCAAGCATCATAGTCTGTGATATCATATTTAGAAGATGTTGTGATGTATTTCATCGGAGAACCAATATAGTTATGAGTCTCTTTTTTGTAAAGACTAGTATTCCCGGCATTTACACCTATAGTGAAAGTGTTTATTTTATCGATATCAATGTTCTCAAATACATAGTTTCCACTCTTATCTGTCACTGTGTATAAGAAGTCGTCTTGTATAATAGTACCGTTAGGTCTTAAGTAGACTACTATTCCCTCAGGTGCTGAATTACCATTAGGTAGAGTAACGTGACCTCCAATAGAGTTAGCAGGTTCATCTACTGTTTCATAAATCTTTAATCCTTTATATACAACTGTTAACTCTCTTGTAGAAGCATTGTATGTAGTCTCTGCATTTGTATATTTAGCAAGGAAATTAATAGGGAAGTATGCTGTTTTTCCTTCATATACTAATGTATCATCATTGTTTCCTGTTCTAGGAACGAATGCCCAATTCATACGATTGTAAGTTTTCTTTAAGAACTCTTCTGTGCGTAACCAACAATGAAAGTCTTGTCTTGAGAGTGTAGCATTTTTACTATCTACTTTTTCAACCTTAACGTCTAAGGCTTTTTCTAACTCTGCTTGTGTTAAGTACACTACATCATTAATCACTTTAGGATTTTTGAAAGTAGTAACTTTTTCACCTTTACTTGCTTCGTATTCAGTTTCTTTGTCATTTACTGAAACTGTTTGAGTTGCTTTATCCCAGTTTACTGTACAATCTAGGTTTTCTGATACAAATCTGATTGGAACCATTGTTGTACCGTTTTTAACTTGTGGTGCTAAGTTAAGAGTTTTATTTTCTCCATTTACTTTCGCTACTTTACTACCAATAGTTAATTCAATTGTTTTATCTCCATCAAGAATTGTAACTAATTGAGCTTTTTGGTTCCACTCTACTTTAGCACCTAAGTTTTCAGATACAATTCTGAGCGGTACTAGAGTAGTACCATTTTGTTCAAATGGTGCTACTGTTGGTGCTACTAGTTGATTGTTGATGCGTAAGCTAATTGTACTTGCTAGTGTAGGTAATGTTAATGCTGATACTGCTAATGCTAATATAAGTGCTTTTGTAAGTTTTTTCATATGTATCTCCCTTATTATTAATTAATATTATCAATTATATATATTAATTAAACATATTTCAATTTAGTAAATTTCAAAACGTAATATCATTTGTTACATAATTACTTTATACAGATAACCTTTCCCTCTATTGTCTTACCTACATTATTGTCACATTGCTCACACCTTTTCAGCGTTCTTCCATCTTTATTTACCTCACAATCATATACTAGAAACTCTAAAATGACTTTCATTTCCTTCTCTAATTTTTGTTCGGTATTCATAGCATCACCTCTGCTAAAGTATTGTCATTTTTATATGATTTATATGCACCTTTATATGCACCTAATGAAGTTTTTATACTTAAATACAAAAAGAGAAACAACTTGAATACCTTGATATTCAAGCTGTTTCTCTTTTCATTTACACACGCGGTAGGATTCGAACCCACGACATTCTGAAACCATCTTTCACCTTTTATCTATTTCCTACTATTATTTATATTTTCATTTCTTTTAGCCTACAATTATTAACTATCAATTCTTGTAAGGTACAAGGCTCAAAATCATTGACTTCCACACAAGCATTGAGTGCAAAGTCCTCCTGTTTTAGCCAAGCAACTTCTTTACCCTTTTGCTCGTCATGTAGATGACCATAGATATGATAGGCTCCTTTATTTTTTCGATACCATCTTAGAATGGGATAATGAAATAATTGTACCCATTTCCCTTGATCCTTCAATAACTTTGCTTCATTTATGGTTTCAAATCGTCTTGTAAAGCTTTCATTGTCCAGATACTTATAATCATGATTGCCTACTATCAAATGTAAATGCCCCTTTAATTGGTCTACTGTTTCCCATAGCTTGTCCTCTAGTTCTACTTCATCACATACTAAAATATCTCCTAGAATAAAGATATGATCATCTGGTTTAACCTTTTGATTATGACGATAAATGATTTCTTTATTAACAGTCTCTATGCTATCAAAATAAGCATGACGACTCCTCTTAAAGGATACATCATGGAAAAAATGATAATCTGATGTATAAAAAATCTTTTCGCTCATACTTCTACCTCCCCTCAAAGTTCACTTTGACTCTTTTCTACTAACTATTCGTCATTTTCTCAAGTATTATACTACAGCAAAAACTAAAGACCTATGAAATTGAATCATTTATCAAATTTCACAGGTCTTCTTGTTTACTTTATTTGAGTCTTATTTTACACAATACTCTTCTAAGTAAGCTTCCATCTTAGCTTTCATTTCATCATCAATGTAAACTTTTCCATCTACTGGATTGTTATGTAATGCCTCAATGACTTCTTTTACATTTACGATTGGATAGACTTTAAATCCATAGTCATCATAAATTTGTTGGATTGCTGTTTTATTTTCTAAACCTCTTTCCATACGATCTACAGAGATGATTTCACCAATGATATTTACTTTTGCTGCTGCCATAATTTGTGGTAAACATTCACGGATTGATGCACCTGATGTAATAACATCTTCTGTAATTAGTACGTTATCACCATCTTGAAGTTTATAACCTACCATTTTACCACCTTCACCATGATCTTTTTCTTCTTTGCGGTTGAAGCAGTAGTTTACATCTGTATCATGCTGTGTAGCAAGTGCCATTGATGTTGCTACTGCAAGCGGAATCCCTTTATAAGCTGGTCCGAATAATACATCAATATCTTCTTTGATGTGTTCTTTAATAGCTTTTGCATAAAACTCACCTAATTTAGCTGCTTGTGCACCTGTTTTATAGTTTCCTGTATTAACGAAGTAAGGTGTTTTACGACCACTTTTAGTTGTAAAATCTCCAAATGTTAATACCCCTGATCTTACCATAAACTCAATAAACTCTTTTTTATATTGTTCCATTACTATATCCTCCAATTTCTATTCTATACTTATTTTTTAGTTGATTGCCAAAATGTGTACCTATCAACATCCTCATCATTTCATTCTACTATGAGCATCTATAGGTTGCTTATAATCTCGCAATCTTTGAATACTGAAATCTCTCATTAAGTATGTCAAGCACAATTGTTTTACTCCACCTAGCCTTATAGGCTTAGCTCTATGTCTTTTATTTGTAAAAAAGGAGACTGTTCTTTACCATTCTTATAAAGCAACCCTCTCCTCCTTTTCATCCCAATTCATTTATCACTATCATGTGTTATTTTATTCAATTTTTAAATACATCTTTTTCAAACCAAGCTATTTTATGGTTTAGTTTTAAATGACTTTATCTCATACTCATACGCGCATCTCTTCTATTTCTTAAAGCTTGTACTTAAATACCCTAAGAAAGTCGTTCCAAAGAGGCAATCGCTAGCAAGGTACGGAGGAAAAATGTTTCTGGAAGCCACTTTTTAGCTTTGTGGCTGGAAGAAATATTTTTCCGGAAGTTACCGAGCGGACCTTTGTCAAAGACTTTGCTTTTCATCTCCTATCCTTGAAAAGCATCCCTAATTTCTTGTAAATTCTTAAATCCATAGCGTTCCATATAAGCGATCAATTCCTTTTTAATATCCACTGGCGCCGTAGGATTTGCAAAAGCAGCTGTTCCAATCGATACCGCATCTGCACCTGCCATTAAGAATTCTGCAACGTCTTCCCCTGTCATAATCCCACCAAGACCAATGATTGGAATGTTCACTGCGCGACGTACTTGATATACCATGCGCACCGCTACTGGTTTAATGGCTGGTCCTGAGAAACCACCCATTTTATTAGCAATGATTGGTCTTTTGCGATGGACATCAATGCGCATTCCAATTAATGTATTGATTAAAGAAACCGCATCTGCTCCTTCTGCTTCTACTGCTTTAGCAATCTCTGTAATGTCCGTTACATTAGGTGATAATTTTACAATGATTGGTTTCTTGCTGACACGTTTCACTGCTTTTGTCACTTCTGCTGCCATAGCAGGACTGGTTCCAAAACCAATGCCACCTTCTTTAACATTTGGACAAGAAATGTTCACTTCTAGCATATCCACATCTGCATCACTAAGGCGTTCTACCACATCGCAGTATTCTGGAATACTATGACCTGCTACATTGGCAATAATTTTCGTATCAAACTGTCTTGCAAATGGAATTTCGTGTTCAATGTAGTAATCCACACCTGGATTCTGAAGACCAACTGCATTAATCATACCACCATAGGTCTCTGCAATTCTTGGTACTGGATTCCCATCCCAAGGCACACTTGCAATCCCTTTTGTAATCATGGCCCCTAATTCACTTAAATCATAAAACTCACTGCTTTCATGTGGTGAAAAAGTTCCAGAAGCTGTGGTGATCGGATTTTTTAAAGTAACACCTGCAATATTCACACTTAAATCAATCCCATGTTTGGCTGCCATAGCATCTACATTACTACTTTTACTGATATTACTCATCCCATTTCACCTCACTTCCTAAGAATACTGGTCCATCTTTACATACTTTTTTAAGCTCAAAGCCTTTTTCATTGTCTGCTTTGATTTTTGTGACACAACCTACACATACGCCATAGCCACATCCCATACGCTCTTCCATTGAAACTTGTACAGGTACATTTTGTTCTTCACAGTATGCTGATAGTGCGCGAAGCATTACCTTAGGACCGCAAGCATAGAAGTAATCTCCTTTGATGCCTTCTGCTTTAATCAGTTCTATAACATTTCCTTTGAAACCTACTTTACCACTATCTGTAGCAATATACACTTTTACGCCTAAGTTTTCTAAGGCTTCAACTAAGATAGGATCTTCTCTAAAGCCAAGGACTGCGATTTTTTCACCTTTGATACTTTTTGCAAGCTCCACAAGTGGTGGTACACCAATTCCACCACCTACAAGCACTGAAACTCCTGCTTCTTGTACGGTGTAGCCATTACCTAAAGCAGTACTTACACGTACACTATCGCCTGTTTCATATTGCATAAACTCTTTTGTACCTTCTCCTACCACACCATAGACAAGTGTAATGGTATCTTCACCAATTTCACTAATACTGATTGGTCTAGGTAAAATCGTACTTTTTGATTTTGGATAGACATTCACAAATTGACCACAGTGAGCAGATGCTGCCACTTCTGGTGCTTTGATAATCATTTTATAAATCATAGGGGCAATTTCACCTTGCCCTATGATTTTTCCTTCTACTACTTGTTTACTCATGTCTTTTAGCTCCCATATCATAGATATCTGTTTGGTCTGTTGTTATTTGTTTCGCTACGATGTCTGCCATTGCTCTTACAGTATCTAAAGAAGTTAAGATTTGTACAGATGATTCAATTGCAATACGTCTCATTCTGAAACCATCACGTTTTGAGTCATTTCCTTTAGTTGGTGTGTTTACTACTAAGTCAATTTCACCATTTCTAAAGAGTTTAAAGATCTCATCTTCTTCATTGACAAATTTATTACGTGGAGGTGTTGAAAGTTTTTCAACCACTCTTGCTGGAATACCATTTTCCTCAAGTTTCTTAGCTGTACCGTCTGTTGCAATGAATTTGTAACCCATTGATGCAAAGCGTTTTGCAATTTCCACAAACTCATCTTGATCATATTTTTGAATCGTTGCAAAGATGGTACCACCTTGCATTGGTAAGCTCTTACCTGCTGCAATAAAGCCTTTGTATAATGCTTCTTCTACTGTTTTACCTACACCAAGTACTTCACCTGTTGATTTCATTTCTGGCCCAAGGCTTACTTCTACTCTTGGTAATTTTTCTGTTGAGAATACTGGTACTTTGACTGCATAGAAGTTTTCTGGTTCTGGATAGAGCCCTGTACCGTAACCTAATTCAGGGATTTTCTTACCAAGCATTGCTTCTACAGCAAGGTCGATAATTGGTACACCTGTTACCTTAGAGATATAAGGAACTGTACGGCTTGAACGTGGGTTAACCTCGATAATGTAAAGTTCATTTTTGTATTCAATGTATTGGATATTAATCATACCAAGTACTTTAAGCTCTTTAGCAAGCATTTGTGTACATGTGATGATTTTATCTTTCATTTCCTGAGAAATATTCACACTTGGATAAAGTGTTGTACTATCTCCAGAGTGGATTCCCGCTCTTTCTAAGTGTTCCATAATACCTGGAATTAAGATATTTTCACCATCACAAAGGGCATCTACTTCAATTTCGCGTCCCATTAAGTAACGGTCAATTAAAACTGGGTTTTCTGGATCACGATCGAAAGCATTTAGTAAGTATCTTTCTAATTGATGTGGTTCGTATGTGATTTCCATTCCTTGACCACCAAGTACATAAGAAGGACGTACAAGTACTGGGTACTCTAATTCTTCTGCCATGCGTAAACCTTCTTCTACTGACCAAATGGCTTTTCCTTTTGGACGTTTGATATTAAGTTTTTCTAAGATTTCATCGAATTTCTCTCTATCTTCTGCTTCATCCATATGTTGTGGCGCTGTACCAAGTACTGGGATATTCATTTTTTGGCAGAACTTAGCCAGTTTAATCGCTGTTTGACCACCAAATTGTAAGATGACACCCATAGGTTTTTCTTTTAAGAAGATGTGATAGAAATCTTCATCTGTTAATGGTTCAAAGTACAGTTTATCTGATGTGTTAAAGTCTGTACTTACTGTTTCTGGGTTGTTATTAACAATGATGGTTTCAATACCTTTTTTCTTAAGGGCCATAATCGCATGTACTGAGCAGTAGTCGAACTCAATTCCTTGACCGATACGAATTGGACCTGAACCAATTACCATGACTTTTTGTTTATCAGATACTTCTACTTCATCCACCTCATCATATGTAGAGTAGTAATATGGTGATTCTGCTTCAAACTCACCACCACATGTATCTACCATTTTGTAAACTGGTACGATATTCCATTTGAAGCGGAGCTCACGAACGTCTTCTTCTGTGACTTTTAAAAACTCAGCAATGGCTTTATCTGCAAAGCCTCTTCTTTTTAATTTTCTAAGATATGCTGGTGTAAGCTCATCATAATTCATTTGAGATAACAGCTCTTCTTGTTCCACAATCCATCTGAATTTCTCTACGAAGAAGATATCCATTCCTGTAATTTTGCAAACTTGTTCCATACGGTAGTGACGACGAAGCATTTCTGCAAGGGCAAAGATTCTTTCATCATCTGCTGTGATTACTTTTTCTTTGAGCTCATCTAATGTGCAGCTTTCAAGCTTTTTATGTTTAAAGCTAAATTGTCCGATTTCTAATGAACGAAGTCCTTTTAAGAAGGCACTTTCAAAGTTGTTACCGATGGCCATGATTTCACCTGTTGCCATCATTTTTGTACCAAGTGTACGTTTTGCTGTATAGAATTTATCGAATGGCCATTTTGGAATTTTACATACCACATAGTCCAGTGTTGGCTCAAAGCAAGCATATGTTTTTCCTGTTACTGCATTTTCGATTTCATCTAAACCATACCCAAGAGCAATCTTAGCTGATACTCTCGCAATTGGATAACCTGTTGCTTTAGACGCAAGGGCTGAAGAACGACTTACACGAGGGTTAATCTCGATAACCGCATATTCAAAGCTATTTGGGTTAAGGGCAAGTTGTACATTACAACCACCACGAATATCACATGCTGAGATAATGTCAAGTGATGCACGACGAAGCATTTGATATTCTCTATCTGAAAGGGTTTGAGAAGGTGCTACTACAATACTATCACCTGTATGAATGCCAACAGGATCAATATTTTCCATGTTACATACTGTAATACATGTGCCATATTGGTCACGCATTACTTCGTATTCGATTTCCTTCCAACCTTTAATACATTTTTCAATTAAAACTTGGTGTACACGAGAAAGGTGAAGACCACTTGAACAAATGTCGCGAAGTGCTTCTTCTGTCTCAGCAATACCACCACCTGTACCACCTAATGTGTAGGCTGGTCTTACAACAACTGGATAACCAATTTTTCTAGCAAAAGCAACTGCATCCTCTACCGTTTCAACAGTTTCACTTTCAATCACTGGTTGGTTGATACGGTTCATTAAAGCACGGAAACCTTCACGGTCTTCCCCTTCTTTAATGGCTGAAATTTGTGTCCCAATTACACGTACGTTGTATTTTTCTAAAATTCCTTTATCATGAAGTTCTACCGCAAGGTTAAGGGCTGTTTGACCACCTACACCTGCAAGTAAACTATCTGGTCTTTCTTTCGCAATAACTTTTTCGATAAACTCTACTGTCAGTGGTTCAATGTAGATTTTGTCAGCGATTTCTTTATCTGTCATGATTGTCGCTGGGTTACTATTAACAAGGATGGCTTCAATACCTTCTTCACGAATCGCTACACATGCTTGTGCGCCTGAGTAGTCAAATTCTGCTGCTTGGCCAATGACGATTGGGCCTGATCCAATTACTAATACTTTCTTAATACTATTATCTCTAGGCATTTAATTTACCCCCTTGCATTACTGTCATAAATTCATCAAAGATGTGTGCTGTGTCTGTTGGTCCTGGGCACGCCTCAGGGTGGAATTGTACACTATAAATGTCTAAATCTTTAAAGTACATTCCTTCTACTGTTTGGTCATTCATATTGGTATGTGTCACTACTGCACCTTCTGGAAGGGTTTCTACATAGTAGTTGTGGTTTTGTGATGTAATATATACACGATTTGTAATAAAGTCTTTAACTGGGTGGTTACAACCGTGGTGACCAAATTTAAGCTTTGCAGTATTCCCACCTAATGCTAAGCATAAAAGTTGGTGTCCAAGACAGATTGCTGTGATTGGTTTTTTACCCACTAATGCTTTAACAGTTGCTACTGTTTCTGGTACATCCTTTGGATCTGCTGGTCCGTTAGAGATAAATACGCCATCAGGATTTACTGCTAAAATTTCTTCTGCTGAAGTGTTTGCTGGGAAGACTGTCATCTTGCAACCTTTTGCTTCAAATGAACGAAGAATATTTGCTTTAATCCCACAGTCAATGACTGCAATGTGCATTTTGTCCCCTTGGATTGTATATTTTTCTTTTGTAGTCACTTCTGATACAGCCATTTGGTTATTGAAGGCATCCATCTTAAGTTTCACTTGGCTTGGTGTAAGCTCTCGTACTGCAATGATAGCTCGCATTGTCCCATGATCTCTTAAAACTTTTGTTAAAGCTCTTGTATCGATGCCTTCAAGGCCAATTACCTTTTGTGACTTTAAGTAACCATCTAATGTAAGTTCACATCTGAAGTTATTTGGATAATCTGCTTTTTCTCTAACGATTAATGCGCGTACATGAGACTTGCTGCTTTCCATATCTTCTAAGTTGATGCCGTAGTTTCCGATTAATGGGTAAGTCATAACAACCATTTGTCCACAGTATGATGGGTCTGTAAGAATTTCTTGATATCCTGTCATCCCTGTATTAAATACAACTTCACCGATTGTTTCTTTTAAGTATCCGAAGGCTTTACCTTCGAATACCATACCATTTTCTAATATTAATTGTGCTTTCATCTTAACCCATCACTCCTTGTAAGTCTGCTCTCATTGCAAGTACCGCTTTTTTAGAGGCGATTGCAAATTCTTTTTCAGTTACTTCGTTGTCTTTTTTGTAAGCGGCGATAATCCCTCTTGAAGAGTTCACAATAATACCTGAACCATTTTTATCAAAGTAATCTTTAAGATCTTCTGCCTTACCACCTTGTGCACCATAACCTGGTACAAGGAAGAATGTGTTTGGCATTCTTTTTCTAAGCTCCACACCTTGTTCTTTGTAAGTTGCACCAACTACTGCTCCTACTTTACTGTATCCCATAGTCCCCATAGCCATTTGACCCCATTTATGTACTAAGTCAGCTGTTTTATCGTAAATTGGTGTGCCATCTACTAATAAATCTTGAAGTTCTACACCACTTGGATTACTTGTCTTAACTAAGACGAAAATCCCACGGTCTTTTTCATTACATGCTGTGATAAAAGGTTCGATTCCATCGAATCCCATGTATGGATTAAGCGTTACGGCATCTTCTTGCCATAAGTCAAAGTAACTTCCTTCAATGTCTGTCCCTGCAATATGTCCTGCATAAGCTGCTGCTGTTGATGCAATGTCACCTCTTTTGATATCCCCAATAACGACAAGTCCTTTTTCTTTTGCATAAGCAATGGTTTCAAGATAAGCTCTTAAGCCTTCTAATCCGTATTGCTCATACATCGCTACTTGTGGTTTTACTGCTGGAATAAGTGGTGCAACTTCATCTAAAATCGCTTTGTTAAACTGGATAAACATTTCAGCAACTGCTTTAGGTGTTTTTCCATAACGCTCAAACATTTCTTCCTTCATAAAAGTAGGAATCATTGCAAGTGTTGGATCTAAACCAACCACTGTTGGATTTTGTGTAGCTGCAATTTGCTTAATTAAACGATCAATCATTGTTATTCTCCTTTTATCTCATTTGGCATATTTTACTTTATTATTACTTTTCGTAGACTGTTCTACCTGCTACTAATGTATGAACTACCTCTCCTTGGAAAGTCATTCCAATAAATGGTGAATTTTTACTTTTACCTGCAAATGTCTCTTCTGTTACTGTATAAGTTGCTTCTGGGTCAATAATCGTAATATCTGCGACTTTACCCACTGAGATATCCCCTTTATCAATATTAATAATCTCAGCTGGTTTTGTGCTCATTTTTTCAATAAGTTGCATTTTGCTTAAAAGCCCTGTTTTGTAAAGCTGAGTAAAACTTACACCAAAACTTGTTTCAAGTCCTACAATGCCAAATGGTGCTTTTTCAAACTCAACATTTTTCTCATCATAGTGATGTGGTGCATGATCTGTCGCAATCACATCCAATGTCCCATCTGCTAAGGCGCGTTTAATCGCTTCCACATCTTTTGTTGTACGAAGTGGTGGACTCATTTTTTTATTTGTATCATAATCCCCTAAGATACTGTCATCTAATGTGAAGTAATGTGGTGCAGTTTCTGCTGTAACTGGCATACCTTGTGCTTTTGCAAAACGAATTAAATCCAAGCTTCCTTCTGTACTAATATGGCAGAAGTGTACAGGACATCCTGTGTATTTTGCTAAGAGCATATCTCTTGCTACAATGATTTCTTCTGCTTCTCTTGGAATGCCTTTGATACCAAAAAGTTGTGCATTTTCACCTGCATTCATCGCACCGCCTCTAAGGTAGCCATCTTCTGTATGAGACATCATCACAAGTCCAAAAGGCTTCATATAACTCATCGCTTTTTTCATTAAACCTGTGTCCATCACTGTTTTACCATCTTCACTTACTGCACAAATACCATGTTCTTTCATTTTTCCGATATCAGCTAAAGTTTCTCCCTGTTGTCCTTTTGTTACTGCGCCAATTGGAAGGACATTGACGCTATTTGCTTTTCTAGCCATTGTATGTATATATTCTACGATACACTCATTATCAATAACTGGGCTTGTATTTGGCATACAACATACTGTTGTAAAACCACCTTTTGCTGCCGCTTTTGTGCCACTTTCAATATCTTCTTTATGCTCAAATCCTGGTGCTCTAAAATGAACATGGAGATCAATTAAACCTGGAACAACCCATTTTCCTTTTGCATCAATCACTTCATCTGCTACTTCATCTTTATGTCCGATAAAGCTTACTTTGCCTTCTTCAATCCAAAGGTCACTTATTTCCTCTAGTTGTGTTTTTGGGTTAATAATCAATCCGTTTTGAATACAAATTTTCATTAGTTTGCTCTCCTTTCATTTAATAAAGCTAGGATAGCCATACGTACGGCTACGCCATTAGTTACTTGTTGATCAATGACAGATACGCTGCTGTCCATAAGCTCTGGCATCAGTTCCACCCCACGGTTTACTGGTGCTGGGTGCATGAGCAGGGCATCTGGTTTTGCATAGCTAAAGAGTGCTTCATCTATACCATAGATTTGACTATACTCTCTAAGATTTGGGAAAAGTCCACCTTTTTGTCTTTCCATTTGTATACGCAGTGCCATAACAATATCTGCATCTTGTACGGCTTTTTTGAGATCTGTTTCTACTTTACAGCCTAAACATTCCATACTTTTTGCCGTTAAGGTTCCTGGTCCTGCTAAAGTCACTTTCGTCCCTAGCTTTGTGAGTCCAAATACATTGGAACGTGCCACGCGGCTATGTGCGATATCTCCAATAATCGTTACTTTTAAATTTTTAAACCCACCTTTTTTCTCATAAATGGTGTAAAAATCAAGGAGTGCTTGTGTTGGATGTTCATTGGCACCATCTCCTGCATTGATGACACTTGCTCCTACATTTTTTGCAAGTAAATGTGCTGCACCACTTTGGTTATGTCTCATAATCATATAGTCAATACCCATGCGATCTAAGGTAATTCCTGTATCAACAAGACTTTCTCCTTTTTTGACACTACTATTAGCTACCCCTAAGTCTGCTACATTTGCGCCAAGATATGTACCTGCCATTGTAAAGGCCATTCGTGTTCTTGTGCTGTTTTCATAAAATAACGTTACTGCACTTTTTCCTTTTAATAAATCACTTTTTTCTCTTTGGCCTGTCACAATCGATTTCATGCTTTCTGCACGCTCAAGGATGAGCCATAATTCATCTGGAGTGAGCTGTCTAATACCCAATAAATCTTTTTGACTTAGAAATTGTTGTTTGCTTTGCACTTGTCTTTCCTTCCTTTACACACCATTTGATTGCTCTTAGAGAATGGATTTTTCACTTTTCCAGAATTATTTATAAAAATATTTAAGCAGCTTTATTTTCAAACAATCTAATCTAAAAAAAGGCAACAAAAGGATCAAAGTCCCTTCATTGCCTTTAAACAATTTAAAGCGATATGACTATAGAAAATATAGCTTACCTAAACAGCTAAACTTCTCTCTTTCGTATACATACGCTATTATTTATTTATTTGAAATAATTTTATGCTAAATCACTATTTGATGTTCTGATTCTATTCTCCTTTTTGGTCTCTCTGGGCCAAATTTAAAGGCAATCATTTATTTAATTTTGTTCATTGTAACACTTCAAAACTTCGCTGTCAAGTTTCTTTTTTATTCTCTTTTATTCTTCAACTTGTCCTAACATTTGATAAATTTTGAAGAAATCACTCTTAGATACTGTTGAATAACTTGTCTTATCTAAATCCCCTACGACAATTGTTTCCATATCTTGTGATAACGGACTTGGTACACCATTTGTATATTTAATATGGTGACTAAGTGGATTTTGATCTTTATCTACCATACGAATCATTTCAATTTCATCTGCATAGCCTAGTGCTAAGGCTGCACTTTCAAAAGGCTCACCTTTCCATGACATTCTAAGACCATACATACTAATATTGGTTTGCGAAATGGCGCTGATTTTATAAAGTTCTTTGACTTGTTCTGTGCTCAGCATATGAAATTCATCTACTACTATATAATCATAATTATTGCTAATAATTTCATTGACTGCTAATGATTCATCTGGCTTAAGTAGAATATCTGCTTTTACTTGATCTTTAATTAAACGGCTGCAAATATATCCACCATCTCTTGTATCTAACTCTGGTTTTAGTACCAAGGTTCTAAGGTTTCTTACTTTTAAATTTTGTACTTCTGCAATTGCTCTTGCTGATTTAGAAGAACCCATTACCCCCACTGTCACTTTAAAAAAGCCCATAGCTTTAGTCTCCTTTTGCTCTTAGTAATCCATATCGACCTTATCGATTATACACGATTTATTAGGAGGTTTAAAGCTTGAATTTACATCTATTTCTATGCTTTTCCATCTTAAAATAATTCTTAATTTTTATTCACGCTCCAAAAGCCTTTACCTCTAGTTAAATATTGATATTTTAAAATTTGTTTTTAATAAAAACTTAAATCACTAAATAGCTTACTCTATAAAAAGCTATGATTTTATCCATCGTTTTACCACTACATATTAAAATAACTAATCTAAAAATAACATCATTGTCAATAAATCCATGTAATTTTTAGATTCATAACGCACACAATATTCATCTATTTGCTCTGCACCTGGAT
Source organism: Cellulosilyticum sp. (assembly GCA_017941635.1). Classification (GTDB taxonomy): domain Bacteria; phylum Bacillota; class Clostridia; order Lachnospirales; family Cellulosilyticaceae; genus Cellulosilyticum. The sequence continues at coordinate 4,740 of JAGAVZ010000103.1, read as the reverse complement.
AAAAAGAAAACTTATACGCCTGTGCATGTTGCTGAAATTCTATAACCATCTCATAGCCTTCTGGATGCTTTAAATTATATCTTTCTAGATTTTCTAGGCTCTTCTTAACGCCTCGTCTTATACGTTCTACTGCCAATTTGGGATGAATACTCACAACAGAACCTCCAAAACCTTCTTGTACAGCAATCGTCTTAATCTGTGCGTCAAAGCTTCTTACATGACGCATCAATTCCCCATCTCCAGAAACAGCCACAACAGGTACACCGATCATATGGCATGCATAGGTAGCAATCAAAAATTCATCTGCGGCTTCTCCATTAATGGTCATCCTTCTTACACAGTTTGGATAAAGTGTATGAGAAAGTGGACTACCATTAGAATGTCCGCCACAATGATAACCAATCATAATCACTGCATCAAAACTTTCATCTAACCCTTCTACCATACTATAGGGATGATTACTCCATCCTGAAATAACCTTTACATTATTAGGTAGCATTTCGTGGATCAAATTTTTCCCATCCTCATGGGCATCTTTCACCAAAATATAATCTGCTCCTGCCTCCATTGCCCCTTCACATGCTGCTGCTACTTCTTTTGTCATCTGAATTCTATAGCGCTCATAATCCTGACTTCCCTTAGTCGTCTCTTCCCATTTAGAAATCCCTGCTATCCCCTCAATATCCGCACTAATATAAACACGCATTATACCCCTCCTTAAAACCTTATTACTTTATCATGAGTATAACAAAGTTAGTCAGAAATTTCAAAAATATATTTCCATATGACAAATTGTTTTCAGTCTGTAGTATGTATTATTTTCCATAAAAATAGAGTATACTAAACAAAAACATTTAAAGGAGTGAGACTAATGAATGATTCAATCATTTCACGTGACCAAGTGAAACCTGAAGATAAATGGAAGTTAGAAGATATTTATGCAACAGATGAAGCTTTCAAAGAAAGCTATGCTCATTGCGAAAAGCTTATAACTTCTTTTACACCTTATGAAAACACCCTTACCCAAGATCCACATGCGCTATTCGCTTTCCTAAAAGCCCAAGATAACTTTTGGGAAGAAGTTAATAAGCTTTATGTTTATGCACATATGCGCCTTCATGAGGATGGTAATAAGAGTTTTTATCAAGACCTTTCTCAAAGAACCGAAACTTTATCTATTAAAGCAAGTAGTGCTTTAGCTTTTGTGAATCCTGAGCTTTCTAAATTAACAGATGCCATTCTAAAGGTATTCTATGAAGAAGTTCCAGAACTTAAACATTATGAACGTTACTTAAATGAAGTTCTTCGTCAAAAAGCGCATATCCTTGATCCAGCTACTGAGGCACTTTTGGCAGAAGTAGGAGACATTGCAGGTACTGCTCAAAACACTTTTGCCATGCTCAACAATGTAGATATCAAGTTCCCAAGCATTGAAAATGAAAAAGGTGAAACCGTACGTTTAACCCATGCCACTTATATTCCTTTTATGGAAAGTAATAATCGTAAGGTACGTGAGTCTGCTTTTAATGCCCTTTATGGTACTTATAGTAGCTTTAAAAATACCATTTCAACTTTATTTGCAGGAAATATCAAACAATATGGTCTCTTTTCTAATGTGAGACACTTTGAATCTCCACTGCATATGGCACTTTCAGAAAACAATATTCCTGTAGCGGTTTATCATAATCTCATTGATACTGTCAATAAAAACTTAGAACATCTTCACCGTTATATGGGCCTTCGAAAAAATGTTCTTGGTCTAGAAGAGCTGCATATGTATGACCTCTTTGTTCCGATGGTCAAAGACTATACTAAACAAATATCTTTTGATGAAGCAAAGGAAATCGTCCTTAAAGCACTTGCGCCTCTTGGAGAAGATTACATCAATGTGGTGAAATCTGCTTTTAATGAGGGTTGGATTGATAAATATGAAAATGAAGGCAAACGCAGTGGTGCTTATTCTTGGGGAACTTATGGGGCACCTCACCCATACATTCTTCTTAATCATACTTCTAACATTAATAGTATGTTTACCCTTGCTCATGAAATGGGTCATGCTATGCATACGTATTACTCTCATAAAAATCAACCCCATGTTTATGGAGACTACTGTATTTTCGTAGCTGAAGTTGCTTCTACAGTTAACGAAGCATTACTCATGCAATACCTACTTAAAGAAACGACAGACCCAGTAGAAAAACAATATTTAATGAACTACTTTATGGACCAGTTCAAAAGCACGCTTTATCGTCAGACTATGTTTGCAGAATTTGAACTTGATATGCACCTTGCTTACCAAAAAGGTGAAACACTCACAGCAGAATATCTATGTGACCACTATTATGCACTTGTGAAGAAATATCATGGTCCAAGCGTTACAGTTGATGAAGCGATTGCACTAGAATGGTCAAGAATTCCTCACTTCTACACACCATTCTATGTGTATCAATATGCAACAGGCTACTCTGCTGCTATTGCCCTTTCTACACGTATCTTAAACGAAGGTCAAAGTGCTGTAGATGACTACATCCGTTTCTTAAGTGGTGGTTCATCTAAGGATCCTATCGATCTTCTTAAGATTGCCGGTGTAGATATGAGTAGTAGTGTACCAATCCAATCTGCACTACAAGTATTTGCTAACCTAATTAAAGACTTTAAATAATCTTATCCTTTTATATCTTATAACTTTACTCATAAATCAATCACTTTATCTAAAGACTGATTAAACCAAAGGCCTAAGAAAATCAAATTGCCCCCAATAAGTTAGATCTTTGACTCTAATTTATTGGGGGCATATTAACTTCTTACTCGTTCCTTACACTTTTTTTAATCCTCTATCAACACAACTACAATCCACTACCGTATTTAAAAATAAAACTCAAACTCACTAGAAATAATACACTTAAAATCACTTTAAAAATAAGCGCTATGGCACTTCGTTTCTTCGTCCATAAACAAAGTGCTGTGACTGCTAAAATAGGCATAACTACATAGCTATTAAGCCAAAGTACAACCGATGTGTGATCCCACCAATGCAAAGCTTCCTCTTGAAAAATATTCATTCCAAAAAAGCCCGTTACAAAGCTTGGAATGACTAATGCAGCACCAATAATCGTTAAAAGCTGTACTTTTAGATTAGATGAAGCCTGTTCTACTAAATTAGCGTATTCACTAACCTCATCTATCTCGAAATTCAACTGCTCTAATTCTTCTTTTACCTTAAATGCTTCTGCGAGTTGTTCATATATATACGACCCTTCTGAATCCTCTGTAACCTCTTGAAAATAAAGTTGATTGATAAAATGAATATACACTTCATAAATATTGGCTATTGCTGAAGATAGTTCACTTTTTGGTAAAGTTGAAATATATGCCAACTCCGAGGATAAATGGAGCAAAGTAGCTCTTTGCATTAATGCAAGCTTTGCCAATTGATCGTAAAGCTTATCATGATACTTTTCTTTTGTAATACACAAGAGCATATAACGATTAATCCCATAAATATGCTCTTCACACTTTAAATACTGACTTTCTTCCTTACCTTCCACCTTATCTAGTTCTGCTAAAGCATGGTTCTGCTTATTAAAACTCATCAACCTCTCCAATACTTCTAGTGCCTCTCTTTCTTGATACAAGTCTTCTACAAGTTGACTATTATAGTACATACAAGAACAGAACATTTGACTACCTAATATTGGCTCTATAAAAAAGAGATTCTTTCCATAGGGCACAATCTTTTCTGTAAAAGGCTTCCCCAATACTTGCATAATAAGTGGGCTAATTGTTAATCTTTGATTATAGTATTCTCTCTTAAAATGATCTTCCCACTCTACCGTTTCACTAATATGTATGCGGATTCTAGTAGGCATTCCCATTCTTTGAGCTCTCTCAAGCGGTAAAACAGGTGGATAAATACACATGCTAAAGCTATTAATGGCTTCTATATCTTCTAGATTACCATATCGGGTATTTATCATTCGAAAACATAGTATTCCAATACCTGTTTTATAAAGTTTTAATTCGAGCTTTTTTATATCTAATCGATAAATCACATTTTGAATCTCTAATTCAAAAAAGCTATTTCTTGTTAACCCTTCATACTCATAATTTCGTACAATAACAGGCTGTCCCTTAAAAGTATAAAGTGCCATCCGAATTGGCTTATAGAAATAAACATATTCATTATAATCCTTATCTGTCTCAATAGTTGAGATATGAGGCTTCCAATGGCCTAAACGATTAAAATTTTTATGCTGAATTTGAGTACGCTGATGAAACAAAAAATTATCTTTTTTACGCTGATTCTTCCAGCTAAAAGGAAAAATAAACAAATGTTCACTCTTAACTTGCTCTAGCATGAAAAACCTCCTAGTACTTATGTACTAGATTAGGTTTTCCGATTATTCCTATATTATCCCCGTATTTATCAATTATTTATCTTAGTTTTCACTTGGTATGTATATCATCTAATGGTACTCTATATAATTTATACCATATATTTGCATAAAAAAAGGAAGAGTGTTTCCCTGTTCCATGAACACTCTTCCTTTTTTAACTATCTCTATATTATTTATTGCTGCAGTTGTTATAGTTGTTTTTGTTATTTGAGTTATTGTAGTTGTTTGAGTTGCTTGAGTTATTGTAGTTATTGTTGTTGTTTGAGTTATTGTAGTTATTGTTGTTTGAGTTATTGTAGTTATTGTTGTTGTTTGAGTTATTGTAGTTATTGTTGTTTGAGTT
>JAGAVZ010000102.1 GCA_017941635.1 Cellulosilyticum sp. | reverse complement strand
TCATTTAAAGTTGCAAAAATCATTTGGCAATGTAAAGTGTCAATGCGATCCTGTAAAGCTTTCTTATCCTTTTCGTCTGAAGGAAAAACTATTTTGATATTCATATGTGAAACTCCTAATTTAAGTATTCTATTTTAATTTATGTAGACGATAATTTGTCTTATGACAAAATTCCGTCTTAGGCGTTAAAAATGTATCGTACGCATAGAAGAATTTCAATGGTAGAAATATACAAATTTTTACAAGGTCTATTTAATTCAAATCCATTTTGAGATGTTCCATGCGTATGTTATGGAAATGGATATATTTATAGATATAGAGTAGATGTAATAAGTAAAATCACCAAGAATTTATGGTTATTTTTATATATTTTCACTAAAAAAGTAAGGGTGAAAGAAAAGTAAAAATGCCAATACCCATAATATTAAAATACACTTGCAAAGTAGTTATGCGTTTGTTAGCATTCTTTTACTTTATAAAAAATGTAAAGATAAGCAGTTTCAAAAGGCTGCTTAGAAGAAAAATAAATATAGGTCAGAGTTGTAAATTTAGGGGTATAAAATATCCGTTAAAGCTTTGCTCTTCAATAAAGAAAGGAAAAAACATACGTATGCTTCATACAGTAGAATTTTACATTAATATTAATCAAAGAGAGAAACAACTGATGGAGGAATTACATGGCAAGAGAATCAAGAGAGTATTACGTGAAGTAGAGAACAATTATCCAGAGTTTAGACTTAGAATTGGTAAACCTCATTTGAATAAGCGTCATAATATTTATTTGCAGATAGATGCTATTGAGCTATTAAAATGTGAAGATGGAATAATTACAGAAGCTGATTATGAACAAGTACAAGAACGGATTGTTGAATTAGAAAAAATACTATTTGGTCATCTTCATTTAAAATTTATTTTAAATCGGATAGATTATCGATTAGATGTTAAAGTACATAGTGATGAGCATAGAGAGTGTTTGTTTAAGATGTGGGGGAAATTGGCAAGTAAGTATGGTCATCTAACTAAAAGAACAAAAAAGAAGAAGTTTCGTAAAGAGGGAGATAGAGATATTTATATAGATTGTCAACAGTTTAAAACAACCATCTATATTGCCTCCAAAGCGTTAGTAGTTTGTGTTTATGATAAAGGTGCTGAACGCAAAGCTAAAAATGAGACCATTAAAACATATGAAGAAAATGTTGTGAGATTTGAAGTAAGATTAATGGCAAGGCATCTAGCGTATAAAGCAAGAGAGAAAAAGATTAAAAGAACGCTTAAAGCTTACTTTAGACAAGATACTTTTGATTATTACATTAGAAAATATGTGTTTGGTATTTTTGGAACAGGACACTTTAATAAAATTAATAAGGTAAGAGAGCAATTAGCAGACAATGGAGTAAAAACTAAGGATCAACAAGAGCTTATATGTTTTCTAAAAGATGTTACTAAGAGGGGAATTGAAGGAGCAATAAGTTATAGAGAGAATAGCAAGAATCAAAAAGGCTGTTCAAGGTATAAGTTTATAAAGTATAAAATCATATTAGACGTGTTAGGTATTAATATGATTATGTTACCTATCAGAGAAAAGGTTGAGGGAGATGTTTTAATGAATCCTTTATATGAAGTATACTTAGAAAGTTTTGAAAGACTCATTTTGAAGATGTTATGTATTCAAATACTCCTAAGACAAGAATACACAGAAATAGTGAGTTATCAATTAACGACCTTAACTAAAAATAAATTTCATAAACTATAAAAATACTATTTTTACATTTTGTAAAAAAGAAAGGAGGCACAATGAATGAGAGTAATAGTGTTCGTATATATCATGGAACCAGGGAGGTAAGGGGAATAATTGAGATTCAAGCTTATATCAACCATTTAGAAAGGTCTGTCTTTGAATTAAAGAAGAAATTAAGAGAAGCAAAAATACTGATTGAGCAAAACCAGAAAAGTGATGACCAACTTAATCAGCTAACATTACTTTTAGATCAAGCAAATACAGAAATAGCATACTATCAAGCAATGATATTAACTCATAATTGTGGAAGACCTGGGAAACTATCTACACAAGATATATTTGAAATAAGAGAGATGAGAAAGAAAGGAAGTACTCTAAAAGTAATAGCAGATCAATATCATATTTCATTAGCGTTAGTGCATAAAGTTACCAAAGACTTAGGAAAAGATAATCGAAAAAGACAGTAATAAAATGTCCAATAAGTAAACGACTTAAAAATGCTATAAGGTTTGATAATCAAGGAAAGTTTAATATGAATACCCTATTAAAAATCTATTAACTTTTATGGAGTTATAAGAAAACACGTATTAAGAATTGAATGAACAGAAATGCTTTAAACACTTTGCAAATGTGAATAGAAATAGAACGATTGGGGCGTAAACAAAAACAGATGTTTTCTTTGACGATTATTTGGAGGGAATAAAATATAAATTTCTCACGTAAATTAGCCTAAAAATGTTAAAGAAATAATAATGGGGTTTTTGTTGACAACTAAATCAAAACTCAATAATTAGAAAAGGAAGAAAGAGATGACAACATATGGTTATGCAAGATGCTCCACTACAGAGAGCCGACAAGATATAAATCGCTAAAAACGAGAATTAAAGGCTATGGGATGTATTGAAGAAAAAAATATATATTGGGAATATGAAAGTGGAACCAAAGTTAATCGCGTGGAATTAGAAAAATTACTGAATTTAGTGAAATGAGGAGATACAATAATTGTGACAGAAGTATCCCGAATAACGAGAAGTACTAAGCAACTTTGTGAAATTATTGAACTAGTGAAACAAAAGCAGCTAAAGCTGGTGATTGGCAGCTTCATTGTAGATGGCTCAGGTGGCATACTAGATCTAATGACGTATGGCATGCTCAAGATGATGGGAGTGTTCGCAGAAATGGAGAGAAATATGATTAGTCAACGTGTAAAGAGTGGTGTAGCCAATGCAAGGGCAAAAGGAAAAGTGATTGGAAGACCTACTACTTCTATAGACAATTTACCATCAGCTTTTATAAAACATTATCCAAAGTATGTAGCTAAAACTATCAATAAAACAGAACTTGCTAGATTATGTAATGTAAGTAGACAAAGTATTCACAAATACATAAGTATCTATCAAGCAGGGGTAGAAAGAAATTAAAGGTGAGGGACTATAATAGACAAGTATGTTAATAACTGTATAATAACTATTAAGTCTTCCGGAAGAGAAATAAGTAATGGAGAATTATTATGAACATAGATCAGCTAATTTTAAAATATCAACAAAAGAATAGACATGATATGAGGTCAGTATCAGTAGATGACCTGCTAGAAATTCATGGTGTAGATTATAAAAAAGTAAAAGGTTTTAATACATTGAGTGAGGAAAATAAATCTTTATTCAAATCTTTTATTGTACAATTCTATAATGCACAGGGGATGAGAGGAAAATTAACTTTAGTTCCTGAAAATATAGCATATGTTAACGAAAGATACTGGGGAAGTACAGTACTAAATGCAGATGGAACATCTTCTTGGAATATTATCAAGGAAGAGCATCGAACCATAGATACAGAAGGTAATGAACTCAGTGTTATCTTTTCAAAACTAAATGAGAAACATGATAGTACTGTAACTAATATTATAGAAAGGCAGAATTACTATATAAGATTTGATTATAAAATTTATGATAGACCAGCTTGGCTTCATATAGAGCAGGATATTAGTTGGTGGTAAAAGTGAATAAAGTTAGAATGAGAGGTGTATATGGTACTCTAAAACGGAGCCACAGATGCAGTTGAAAATGGATCCACTATAATCTTATAATCCATATGTACTGAAAATTACATATGGGGTGATATGGAGTGATTACTTTGATACAAAAACAAGAGATTATTATGGCGGCACTTAATGGAAAATCTCAAAGGGCTATTGCTAAGGAGTTTAGGATTGGACGTAATACAATCAGAAGATATATGAAGCAGTACTATGCTTCACGTGAGAAGCTTCTTGCAACTAGTACTCATACTGAAGATGTTCCTTTACTCATTCAGCAAGTAGTAGAAAAACCTAAATACGATACTTCTTCTCGAACAAAAACAAAGTTAACACCTGAAGTTATGCAAAAAATCCAAATGTATCTTAATCAAAATCAAGAAAAAAGAGAACATGGTATGCATAAACAACAAATGAAAGCGGTTGATATTTATGAGGCTCTTAAAGAACAAAAAGTTGACATTAGTTATACTACTGTTTGCAAAGCTGTTAGACAGCTTAATAAACAATCTAAAGAAGCTTATATTAAACAAGAGTATAAATTAGGTGATGTCTGTGAGTTCGATTGGGGAGAAGTAAAACTTTACATTAATAGTGATAAGCCAACCGTCTATCAGTTAGCAGTTTTTACAACCGCTAAAGGTAACTTTAGATATGCAAGACTCTTTCGTTCTCAGAAAACAGAGTGCTTTTTAGAAGCACATAGTTTATTTTTTGATTACATTGGTGGAGCCTATAAAACAATGACTTATGATAACATGAAAATCGCTGTAAAAAGATTTATTAGCCGAACAGAAAAGGAACCAACAGATGAGCTTTTAAAACTTTCGTTATACTATGGTTTTCAGTACCGTTTTTGCAACATACGAAGTGGTAATGAAAAGGGACATGTTGAAAGAAGTGTAGAATATATAAGAAGAAAAACTTTTGCTAGAAAGGATACTTTTTCTAGCCTTGATGAAGCCAACAAGTATCTTTTAAAAAGATTGGAGGAACTTAATGCACTACCCAAAGAAGGCTACGACGGAAAATCGCCTTATGATGTGCTCGTAGCTGAAAAACCATTTCTTTTACCAAAGATGCCTAAATATCATTCTAGTCGAATCACAGAAGCTAGGGTTGATAAATACGCTACTATTTCAGTGGATCAAAACAGATATTCTGTTCCTGATTATCTTGTGGGACAGTTTGTTACAGTAATCATTTATACAGACCAGATAGAATGTTTTCATGACAACAAAAAAGTTGCCACACACCTTAAAAAGTATGGCAACCATGAATGGAGTCTTTGTATATCCCACTACACAAAAACTCTAAGTCGAAAGCCTGGTGCATTAAGGCAAAGCCTTGCTTTAAAACAATCAGACCAGCGACTTCAAAAAATATACAACTCTTATTATACCGAAAATCCAAAAGATTTCATAGTTCTTCTTGAATATATTTCTGAAGTTGGAGAAGAAAAAGTATATAATGCGATTCATACACTTCAAAAGTTAAGTCCTATAGATCTTTCAACAGATAAGATTAAACTTATTTGTGAGAGAAACACAGCCGCTCAGGAAAACTGTAGCGGAGATCCTAAGAACATTGATATTTCTAATGAAAATATAAAACGCATCAATGAAATCTTTGGTATTCAATCTACTCACTATCAAAAGGAGGCCATCTTATGAGCACACTTTTCGATAAACAACTAGAAGAAATCCAAACAATCTGTAAAGCTATCCGATTATCAGGTATTAATGCTTGTATTACAGAAGAACTCATGCAGGCTAAGGAAAAAAGACTATCCTATGAAGCGTTTTTATTAAATATCTTGCGATATGAACAAGACAGACAAAATGAAAATGGTAAACAAAAACGAATAAGAAATGCAGGATTTCCTAAAAAAATGTATCTTGAAGAGCTTGAGCAAACATATCTTAGTGGAGATGTTCAAAGAAAACTGAGCATACTATCTAACTTAGAATTCATTAAGAATGGACAAAATGTCATTCTATTAGGAAGTACTGGAACAGGTAAAACACATACTGCAACAGCATTAGGAATAAAAGCCTGTATGGAAGGATACAAAGTACTTTTTACAACAGTACCATTACTGATTACACAACTAAAAGAATGCCGTAGTAATAAGACCTTAAAGGCTTTTGAAAACAAGTTTGAGAAATATGACTTAGTGATTGCAGATGAATTAGGTTATATTTCCTTTGATAAGGAAGGTGCTGAGTTATTATTTACGCATATTTCACTACGTGCAGGAAGGAAGTCAACGATTATAACAACAAATCTATCTTTTGATAGATGGCATGAAATTTTTGGAGATCAAGTGTTAACAGCTGCAATGATAGATAGATTAACACATAAATCGTATATTTTAGATATGAGCACTAGCTCATATCGGATCCACGAAACTGAAAAGTGGCTCCAAAATGGAATGCAAAAATAAGTCTTAAAAAAGGTATAATTTTTTACCTAAAATGGATCCAATTTCGAGGGCATTTTGGTTTCGGATTCACTTGACAGATACATTATGAAGTTATACAAAAAATAGAGC
>JAGAVZ010000101.1 GCA_017941635.1 Cellulosilyticum sp. | reverse complement strand
CTTAATGAATCGACTGGTTTTATGGTTACTATTTTGTTTTCAAAGTTCATTTGTTATCAGTGGTGTTGCCCGCTGACTTGATTAATAATACAGTATCCCTTTGCATAAGTCAACACCTTTTTTAACTTTTTTTCATTTTTCTTCAAAAAAGCCTATTAACTAGCTTGTTGCATAGGTAATATGCGCCTTTTTACTATTTTTTATTCATCTTTCCTCTAAAAAACTAACCTTATTTTATTATTAAACGCTTTTCTTTATTATTATGTTCCTTATGCTTATTGCTCTAATTTTTCTTTCTATCTTTCCTGTATATCATTTTTTGAATTAAATCTGTCTTCTACTCTATACTACCAGATTAACTAAGACCTCATATCTTATTTAAATCCTAAGCGCTTCTTTAATACCAATTCTATTTGGTATATGTTTATGTATATCTCGCTGCTTTATCTATTGACTGTCTCTTTTCATACTTTGTTTCATAATATAGTAAGGGGAAGAGGGGCTAAATTAAAGCAGGAGTATAGTTTTTACTATTACTCCTGCCGCTATATATAATATCTTTACTCACCAACTTTGATAACTGGTGGTATGCTTACTCCATTTGTTTCTACTCTAACACTTTCGATTACTACATCAGTTAATGGTTTATCATTTCTATCTGTTGATGTTTTTTGAATTGCATCTACTACATCAAGGCCTGATATAACTTTACCAAATGCAGCATAGTCTTTATCTAGGAATGTACTATCTTCTGATGTAATAAAGAATTGGCTACCTGCTGAATCTGGATTCTGAGATCTTGCCATAGAAATCACACCTTTTTCATGTGATACTGTATTTTCTGTATAGCCATTGTTTGCAAACTCACCTATAATACTATAACCTGGTCCACCTGTGCCTATACCTTCTGGATCTCCCCCTTGAATCATGAATCCATCTATTACTCTATGGAAAATAAGTCCATCGTAAAAACCTTCATTTGCTAATGTAATGAAGTTATTTACAGTATTAGGTGCCATCTCTGGATATAATTCTAATGTAATTGTCCCATAATCTTTAACAACAATTGTTGCTATTGGCTCAGTAGCAATTGATGTTGGCTCATTTGATGTACTTTCGCTTTTTTGTCCACATCCCACAAATGTCATCATAAGACATAGCATCGTAGTTAAAACTGCTATATACTTTGTAATTTTTTTCATTTGTTCATCCTCCCTCCTTTTCACATCTATTATACCCCTATTTTTTCCAATTCCAAATCACATTTTATTTGAAAGCTATCTATTTTCTTTCTAGATATTTATCTAATAATCTCTTGATAGCTGTATAGTAAACTTGTAAAATTGGTCCCCATAGTAGCATAATGCAAATTGTACCTATTCCAATCGGTCCCCCTACAAAATATCCTATAATTACAAATATCACTTCTATAAATGTTCTTCCTATTTGTATAGACTTATGAAATCGTTCCTTTACAGCAATCATAAAATAATCTACTGGCCCCATGGATACTTCACTAGAAATATATAGTGCTGCTCCTATAGGTGCAATTAATATACCTAATAAAAAGGTGTATCCTATATTCGCTGTTTGAGTTGGTGAAATCATCTTATCAAACCAAATAATGCCCCATAAATTATAAAACCATCCTACTAATAAAGATGTACCTAGTGGCAAAATCGTAATCTTCTTCCTTATAACAGAACCTATAATGACTAATAAAACACCTAACACCACAATCCACATACCAATACTCTTATCTGTCCTTTCTGCAAGACCGATTGCAATAGCATCTAATCCACCTACACCTAAATCTGAAAGTAAAATAATTCTTGCACCAAAGGTTAGAATAATAATTCCTACTATAAAAAGTATCCATCGTAATATGATTTGTTTATTATTTCTTTTATGATTTTTGTTATGTCTCTTTATTCTTTTTTGATTCATTTTTTGTGTCTCACTTTGCTAGCTTCATTATTCATTAGAATATGGACACAACACTTTTTGTATACCTAATGTGCTTTGATTAAAAGTTATGGCGCTAAATCATATCATTTAATCTCTTCTTATTATATTTTCTTTTGACTATCTTCTTATTGCATGCTCTACAATCTCCTTAAGCTTTTTATCCAACTTTTCCCAATCGTAATTATCATTATGTACTATTTCTATATCTGCTATTCCTGCATATTCTTCTTCAAGTTTATGCAGATATTCTAATTCAATTGCTTTTCTATCTTTATAATACTGAACAACACCTGTTCTACCTTCTAAATGATGTTCCTTTCCATATTTAGATTTTTCAACGGAATGTATAACCAAATCAATCCAATCTTCCCATTTGCTCTTGTCTGGTGAAACACGCTTTCTTGCTACTCTTGTAATAGTTTCTTCCACATCTTTTTGAGTTAAATAAATTAATAACGGATGATACTTCTCCACATTTTTAAGAAGTTCTAACAAATATGCTTCTATCTTCTTAGCACATGTAGACTTTCCTGATCCTGGTATCCCTTCAATCATAATTAATCTATTTTTCATAGTTTACCCCCATACTTTTATTATTTGAACCAAAACATTAACCTCAAGTACAATTTATAATTTCCACATAAAAAACTGTGAAGTTGATTCTCTTCACAGTTTTTTATTTACGACATAGAAAATATAATGAACATCCTGTTCCTAACTATTTTCTATTGTGTTACCTTAATAATGAATAAATATGCGCCTTCCTTTTTAGAAATAGCAATATTTTGTTCAATGTGATACTCACTATGCTGTGCTATACCTTTAAGCACTAAATCTTTGTCTCTTGTATAAAGTACCATTATCGCATTATCTTTTAATACTTCTAATGCTTTTTTGAAGAATCTATTATATAGAAGTTCAATTTCTTCTTCTGTTTTTCTTCCACGGCTGATTGGCATATTCGTAAAAATTTCATCGAATAGATAATCATGTTTGAAAGCAAAGAAGTCACGATTAATATAGTTAATAACTGTATGGTCTCTTCTTGTGTTTTCAATTGCCTTATCAATCGCTTCTCCAAAGCTATCAATTCCGTACATTGGATTGGCTGATACTAGCTTATTTCTTTCAATAAGCATTGTTCCTACACCACAGAATGGATCAAGCACTTGTGCATTTTCTTTTAAATATGGCTCTGCAAGTTTTGCAATAAGAGCTGCTTGAACAGGTTGAATACTTACTGCTACTGCATGTTTTCTATAACTAAAGCGATTATCTGGAATCGTATATAGTTTAATAAGAACATTAAATGTCCCTTCTTTATTTTCAATCAAACGTAATTCTACTTCATAGTTAGATGTAGAGTTGATAAGATTTCTACCTGAAATAGTCTCCAACTGCATAGCTAACTTCTTAGCAAAACTACTTTTCTCATCTAATGGCATCTTTGTTTTGATTTCTAAACGGAAGTAGTATGGTGACTTCTCTTCATGTCTTATATTAAGGAAATCTAATAAGCCGCCCTTCCATAATTGCTCTGCTGCTTTGATTGGATTGCTCTCTACTGTTAATGCACCCTTTAATCTAAATAGGATTTCTGAATAAGTTCTAACACTTAAGATTTCTTCTAAGTCTCTTGTACGAATCACTACTCCTGCATTAAAAGTTCTTGCCTTGCCATTTTTAATTTCGTCTAATGTAATTTCTTTATGATCCCTATTAGTAAGCAAGATTAAATCTGATAAAATATCATAACCAGTAAAAGTATGCTTTTTCGCTCCTTCTATATCTAGAATCATATTCGTAAGAAGTTTCTTTTCTTCATTAATATGTTTCATGCTTGTTTCTTCAAAGGTACCATTGACCAAGAAATCTAATCTTTCTTTTAGCTCATCTAAGATTCCTCTATAGTCTAAATGCTTAATTGCAGCTAAATAATCTGCCTTAACAAAAAGTTTGTCTTCTTTTTGATAAGCTTTGTAAAGTGGTGTCATAAATTCTTGTAGTCCTAATAATCCCATAATGAGTGCTACATTTTTACGCACCTTTGCATCTTCATCTTCTAATAAATCATAAAAGATATCATATTCACCTGCTAAGTAGTAGCTTAATGCCATTTTATTACTATTGTCTTTCAAAGCAGCTTTTAGCTCAATTAAATTCTTTCTTACGTCTTCTCCATTTTTAATACGTTCATAAGTTTCTCTTAACATTCATTTAACTCGTTTCTTTAGATTTATAATTTCTCTTATTCATTATAACTTGATTTAATCCTAGTTTATACATTTAAACTTAAAACTCATTCTTAGGAATTTCTTCTCCAAATAAGAGTTCACTTATCACTAATATTTATATCCATTGATGTAAAAATATTCATCCACGGCTACAGATGGCGTTTAATTCGCCTTTTTCAGTAAATACACCTCTTACAACCCTAAATTCTTTTTTTATAATTTTCAATCTCATTTTTTGTACATATAAACGTAAATACGTTATTCTTATCCTTTATTTCTCATTACTACTTGCAATTAAAAATATATTTCTTGCTAATTTCTCTCTTTGTTTTCGACATTTTCTTCCAAAAATACTTATTCTTAATATTATATCAATGTAAATTTATAGATTTTTTTCCAGTTATAAGTTATAATATGTATCTCAACTTAAATATAGGAGGACCCACAATGCAACTTATAGGGATTTTAGTGATTGTTGTTGGTTTCATCATGAAACTTGATACAATTGCCGTTGTTCTTTCTGCGGGGGTAATCACTGGATTACTTGGTGGTATGAACATCGTAGAGATTTTAAACACACTTGGTAGTACTTTCGTTACTCAACGTTCTATGGCCCTCTTCTTACTCATTCTTCCAATCATTGGGCTTTGTGAGAGATATGGACTTAAAGAACGTGCTACACAATTAATTCAAAAAATCAAAGGTATGTCAGCTGGACGTCTTGCAACTCTTTACATGCTTATTCGTGAGATTGCAATCTCTGCTGGTGTTAAATTAGGACATGCCGAATTCGTTAGACCACTTATTGAGCCGATGGCACAAGGTGCGGCTTCAAGTAAATATGGTAAATTAGATGAAAAAACTGAAGACGAAATCAAAGCAATGTGTGCAGCTTCTGATAACCTTGGTAACTTCTTCGCTCAAAATATTTTCGTAGCAAACTCTGGTGTGCTTCTTATTGTAGGTACTTTAGAAGAACTTGGTTACACAGTAGATGCACTTTCAGTAGCTAATGCTGCTATTCCTGTAGCGGTTATCGCTCTTATCTTTGCATTTATCCAAAACTCTATGATGGATAAGAAAATTGCAAAACACTATGAATCTTTACAGAAAGAAGGTGCTAAATAATGAGTAATGGACTTTTACTTGAAATTTTCTATGTAGTGGTTGGGTTATTAATGTATTTAGTAGCCTTCAATGTGTTTAAACACAAAGAGAACCCAGCTCGTATTGGTACAACTCTTTTCTGGACAATCTTAGGTACAATCTTCGTATTTGGTTCTTATTTACCAGGTACTGTAGTTGGTGTTTTACTTCTTGTAATTGGTGTACTTACAGCAACAAAACAAGTTAAACATGGTAAAGTCAACGCTCCTTCAGCTGAGTTCTCAGCAGAAAAAGCTAAAGCTTTAGGCAACAAAGTATTTATTCCATCTATTATGATTGCTGCTTTAGTAATTTGTATTGCTAAGTTCACAAGTTTCAGTGGTACAGTAGCTATCGGTATTGCAGCTGCTATCACAATCGTTGTGACTTTATTCCTTACAAAAGCAGATGTTAAAACAGTTGCTAGTGATAGTGACCGTATGCTACAAGCTGTAGGTGTAACAGCTATCTTACCACAGCTTCTTGCTTCGCTTGGTACATTATTTACAGCTGCTGGTGTTGGTGATGTAATTGCAAACAACATCTCTAACTTCATTCCAGAAGGAAATATTTTAGTAGGTGTTTCTGCTTACTGTATTGGTATGGCATTATTCACAATGATTATGGGTAA
This sequence comes from Cellulosilyticum sp., assembly GCA_017941635.1. GTDB lineage: Bacteria > Bacillota > Clostridia > Lachnospirales > Cellulosilyticaceae > Cellulosilyticum. The sequence goes on along the minus strand of JAGAVZ010000101.1, from coordinate 4,987 downwards.
CGCATTTGCTGCTTTCTCTGTAATTACTGTAGGTATCGGTGTACCATTCGTATTTATGCAAGGTGGTAATGTAATCGTTTGTGCAACACTTGCTCTTACAGCAGGTTACTGTGGAACATTATTAACACCTATGGCTGCTAACTTTAATATGCTTCCAGTAGCATTATTAAATATCAAAAATAAAAATGCAGTTATTAAATATCAAGCATATGTAGCAATTCCATTATTACTTGTACACATTGCTCTTATGTATTTCTTAGGATTCTAGGTATAATGTAGCAATCTAAAAGAGCTATCGTAAAGCTATAATAAATGTAGTTTTTCCACGGTAGCTCTTTTTTAATATATTAGATATACTTGTATTTCTGGCTTTATTTTTGTTATTAGATAGTGCTCTCTATTTTATTAATAACTAATACCCACTGGTCTCTATTCTATTTAATAAATATAAATTATCGTTTCATTCTATTTAATTTATATTTATTAAGTGGAATTGATTCTGTCTTGTTCAAATAAGATAAAGTTTGTAGGTCTTTGATACTTAACTACCTTCTTATTTACAAAACATAAGTCCGCTATCAATTTATACTTTATATACTTAGGCTCTTTGAGGAAATACAATGGCCTATAATTATTTAACTCAACTAAAAAAGGAGAAGCTACTAGACAAAGCTTATCTTTCGTCCTTATTTCAAGTAGCAATAAATACATGAAAGTATTAATCACAGGTTTTGACCCATTTGGTGGTGAAAGTGTTAACCCAGCATTAGAAGCAGTTATGGCTCTTCCAGATACAATTGGTGATACAGAAGTTATCAAAATTGAAATCCCTACAGTATTCGGTAAAAGCTTAGAAGCAATCAAAGCTGCTGTAGAAACTCACAAACCAGATATTGTAATCTCTGTAGGTCAAGCTGGTGGACGTTTTGGTGTAACACCAGAGCGTGTTGCCATCAACGTTGATGATGCACGTATCAAAGATAACGAAGGGAACCAACCAGTAGATGCACCAGTTGCTGAAAACGGTCCAGCTGCTTACTTCACAAACCTTCCAATCAAAGCAATGACTCAAGCAATGGTTAAAGCAGGTATCCCTGCATCTGTATCTAATACAGCTGGTACTTTCGTATGTAACCACGTTATGTATGGAATCCTTCACATGATTCATACAGAATATCCAAATATGCGTGGTGGATTCATCCATGTACCATATATTCCAGCTCAAGTAACTTCTAAAGCAAACATGCCTTCAATGTCTCAATCAGATATTACTAAAGGTTTAGCACTTTGTATTGAAGCTGCTGCAACTCACACAGAAGACCTTCACATTGCTGCTGGTGAGATTTGCTAGTTGAATCATCATTGTATGTGTTTTACAATTCTTAAACATGTAATAATAAAGGAGCTATAGAAATATAGCTCCATTTTATTCTTTATAAGCAAATAAAATCTAAAGGTTTTAATATAAACTTCCATTCTAAACAATACATTAAAACCCTTATCTCATTAGAGTTAAACAATTATCTAGAAAGGATTTGACTATGGAAAAAATATTTGTTTATGGCTCTTTATTAAAAGATTTTTGGAATCATGATAGAGTTTTAAAAAATAGAGTACGCTCTATAGAAAAAGGAACAATTCAGGGTGAACTCTATCATCTACCTGCTGGCTATCCTGCTATTGCATCTGGCACTAATCTCATTCATGGTGAGGTCTGTACACTTACTCATCCTAAACATCTTAAGAGTATTGATTTATTAGAAGGTTACACAGGAGATTCTAACATTGATCTTTACACCCGTGAAAAAAGAACTGTTACTTTCCCAGATGGTTCCACTACCGAGTGTTGGGTTTATATCTATATGGATGAAAGTTATGTAACACGAAAAGGAAAATATATCGCTCATGGTGACTGGAGTAAATTTATGCGTAATAATCCTAACTACAGATAGTACACTTTTTATGTAATAAACTTAACTATATAATCTCTATTTACCATCCAAAATAATAAGGTGTATATAACTACTCTCTGCATTAGTTATATACACCTTATTATTTTAATCTATTCTAAACATATCTTTCTCTAGAAAACTTTAGCTTTAGAAATATGCTTTTTCAGGTAAAATTTTAGATTTGGAAATATGCCATATCTTCTTTTAATTTTATAGATACATCCATAACCTTTTCTACACCATCTAGATTTTCAATTAATGAGTCTGAAATACTATTTGAAATTTCCATTGTATCCCCAGTATGCTCCGCAATCTGAATTGCTTCTTCATTAATTTTATTTACTGCTTGATAAATATGTTGTAAATCGCCATTTTGCTCATTAATAACTCTATGTACTACATTAATATTTTGAGCATTACCCTCTGTAAAATGAATAATTTCATTCATGATTCCTTCAAAGTTACTTGTAATATTTAAGGTTTCTTGAATATTTAATTCTACTTCTTTATTAGCACCTTGCACCTTATCAATACTACTATTAATCTCAGTGATAATCTCATTAATCTTCTCAGCTTCTTTTCTTGTTTGTTCAGCTAGCTTCTTAATCTCCGTAGCAACTACACCAAAGCCTTTACCACTTTCGCCTGCTTTACTTGCTTCTATTGAAGCATTTAGTGAAAGAAGGTCTGTTTGTGATGATAAATCTTTAATCGCCTCAAGGATCTTCCCAATATTGCCTGCATTTTCAACAAGTAAACCCACCTCTTTACTTGCATGCGTCACACTTTTATTAATATTATCCATTTCATCTGTTAAGGTATTAATACTTTCTCGTCCTGTATGTACTTTATTTAATGTTTTAGACGAATCTTCTTTTGCTATTGTAATACTTTGTAATAAATGCTCATTATTATCAGTCATTCCTTGAACAAGTGCCATAACTTCTTCTGTATTTTGACTTTGTGTGCTTGTCTCACTCGTTACTTCATTAAATAATTTCTTTAATTGAATAATACCCTGTGATGACCCTTCTTCTCCATTTATAATTTGTTGAATACTACTTGCCATATCACTATTTTTATCGCCCACTTCATTAACTAGTTCTTGAATGTTTCTCAAAGTAATAGATAACTTATCTGCAAAGTTATTTATTACTCTTGCAAACTGACCAAACTCATCTTTTGATTTTAACTTAGCACGTGCAGTTAGATTTCCTTTAGCCATTTCATTGAGCATTTCTTCAAAGCCATCTACACCTGTTTGAATTTTATTGGATATTAGTTTTGTCATAATCCATACTACTGCCATTACTATTAAAATAATTATTAGGATAATAACCATCATAAAAAATCTAGCGCTATTCATTTGCTTCTCAATTTGTTCATTAATGACTTCAATATCTGCTAATAACTTATCCTCTAACAAACTATTAGTCGCCTTCAATGTTAGTAGCTGTTCATCATATACTTTAATACTATTAAAGATTTCTTGTTTATTATGAACAATATCTAAGTAAGACTTTCGCTCTTCTGGATTAGGTATATACTTATGTAAATTCTCTTCTATCTCAATTAATTTATCGTCTATATACTGTTGGAGTTCCATAACCCAACTGCTGCCTGAATTCCAATTTACATCACCTTTAGCTACTTGCTGCGTATAGGTGTTTAAATTTGATATTGTATCATTAAATGCAAACTGGAAACCATATTTCCCGTTAAGTGAATACCCTACACTTAAATAGTCATAAGGTTCTCCTGAGTAATAAAAATCATATTGAATTCTATCATACTCCGAAAGATTAATATCATTAACCTGAATATATATACTAATCTCTTCCCAGGCATCTTTAGATGCTGTGAAATTACTAGTTACCTTTACACTAGGAATTCCATTAAATTCTACGAGTGACACATCTCCAATAGTCTGGCCTGAAGCCCAGTAACTATGTTCTTTTAACCATTCATTTAGATCTAGTTTAAATACATTTTCACCTTTTACAAATGAAATATTATTAATATAAACATCTCTGCTAAAATCTATAGCCTGTGCACCAAAACGTAGTATGAGCTGTTCTCTTGTTCCTTTGTTTGGTAGTGCTTCATCTACTATTGCATAATTGTAGGTTTGTCCATCTACCTGAACTGAATCTTTTACATAATTTATCACAGGCAACATACTTCCATCTAACCAGAAACTATCGTCTACAATTGCTGTAAATTGACTAACAATCTCATCTGAGTCCTCTACATACTCTTTCAACTTTCCTTGCTCACCATAAGCCCCTCTCTCATCTGTAAGATGAATGATTTGTTCTAAATTTACTAAGACTTCATCAACAGTATTAGAAAGCTCTTCAATCTGGTCTTTTGCTTTACTTTTTGCTAATTTTTTTGCTTCCTTACCTATAACTTTCATTTCTTCTAAATTAGATTTTATTTTATAAAGTAAATCTGTACTTATAGAATTAGAATACTGAACATGCAATGTTTCATTATCATACTGTTTCACTTTAATGTTGTTTATATTTCTTGTAAGCTTATAATTTCTATTATTAACTCCTAGCATTATCAGAACAATTCCACCTATAAATACCATGCTTCCTAATGATATCCCTGCTAATACTAATAGCTTACCTTTTATGCTACTTAATATCCCACGATCTAATAATCCTATATCCTTCTGTAAAATATTTTTTCCTTAAATTCTTATAACCACCATAAAGAGTTATCAGAACTATAATTGGCTCTGCTGAGTTAGATTTTTTCACAAATCATAAAAAAGAGACATCCTTTTGGATGTCTCTTTTACTTAACCTCATATTCTCAAAAACAAATACTACATAATGTTGCTTAACCGTTTGAGTGTCTTACACTCATGAGTGCTTTTTACTCATTTTTTAGGTCAAACCCTCGAACCGTTAGTATTGGTCACCTGAATGTATTACTACACTTACAGCTCCAACCTATCAACCTCATAGTCTCTAAGGGGTCTTACTCCTTTCGGATGGGAAATCTTATCTTGTGGTCTGCTT